>NZ_BCVS01000002.1:0-73103 GCF_001591865.1 Lacticaseibacillus pantheris DSM 15945 = JCM 12539 = NBRC 106106 | reverse complement strand
GGCCCCCGCACCGGCCAGAACCACAGTCGCGCATATTGGTTAATTGTCATTCGCACACCAGCACGCCTAGTGATGGATGTCAACAACACAAGAAAACATACAATGGCGGGTCTGGGTAACTACTTGTAGATATACACATATTTGTTAAGCGATACGGAGAGTGAGTTATTTTGGTGACAAAAGTGGGTGCAACCCTTGATTGGTATGCAGGATAATGATAATATATTTAAGTCGTGAACACGACGTACAGCAATATGGGTGGTTAGCTCAGCTGGCAGAGCAACGGACTCTTAATCCGTGGGTCCAGGGTTCGATCCCCTGACCACCCAGAATCGTAACCGGTATCCCGAGGGGATGCCGGTTTTTTATCACCATTAAAGTTTGCTAGGGGGTCCCAATGAAGAAACGACTACGCTACAAAACGCACCGCCTGCTATACCGTGACTTTCGTGACGTCACGCGTCCATCTACCGGTACGGAGGTACTAGCCAGTGGTCGTGCTCAATTGGGTGGCAATAATAATGTGGCAAGTACAACACAACCGCAGTCTCGCGCTACCGGGGGCATTGCTCAGGTTGCGCCTACATCACAGATGCAATTATCCATGTATGTGAGTCCCGTAATTGGCTTTCGCGTGGGCCCACACACGTACTTCCTGGACGCACAGACCCCGATAGAGCTGAGAACGCGCTACATGGCGATGGCACGCCGGCTGCGTCGCGACTAATCTGGGGGTGGCGCCACAGACCGTCTAGTTAGCGGCGATAACCACTTTGCCGTTTACTAAATGGTGCAAGCCCGGTAAAATTGGGTTAGTTGCACGTAACGCGGTGGTTACCCCTGGTCAATCCCGTCCGACGTGGGTGTGACGTGGAGGTCGCCTGATGTTTCGTTACTTTGTCCAGCCGCAAATCAGCAAGTTTAACGTTGCGGTCACTGGCTATGAGCTGTTTATGAAGGAATACACTACCGATGGTTGGCGCCCACCGGCAGACTTTAGTCGTATTCCGGCCCGTATTATCGCGGATGAGCTACTCAAAGTCGCTGACCGACTGTCGTTGAAAATGAACTATGTCGCGGTTAACTTGAACCGCGAACAGTTAGTCAAGCCGCAGATTGGGGCCGCGATTGTCGCCGTGCAGAACCAGGTGCGGCCGTTGCGCATTATTGTGGAAGTCACCGAGGATCGGTCGGCGACCCAGATACCAGTTTCAGCCGTCCAACGCGTCTTTAAGCAGTTTTATGACCGCGGCATTGATATTAGTCTGGATGACGTTGATTGCGGTGAGAACACGGCAACAACCGCGATACCGTTGTTGCCGTTTGCGCGGGAGATTAAGTTTGCCCTACAGAATTTTGATCAGGGATTAACCAATCCTGTGGTCCGTCAGCGTATTAAGTACTGGGCGGAGGTCGCAAAGCAGCACCACCTCCGCTTTGTACTGGAGGGCATTGAGGATCAACAAGACGATACTATTGCCGACCAGCTTGGGGTCGAGTACCGCCAGGGCTATTACTATGGGCGGCCACACCTGCTGAAGATTAGACCTAGCGACCCGGAATAGGTAATGAGAAGGGGATCATACCGCGTTGGTATGGTCCCCTTTGCATTTACTCGTATAAGTAGCCCGCTTCCCGCAGTGAGGCCCGAATCGCCTCCAGCTGCTCCTCGTCTTGGTACAGGATGGTGTGGGTGTGGATGCCGCTAGTCAGTTCGGACAGGAGGTGGCCCTTTTGCGCGGCCATCTTAGCGACGAATAGTTTAATGTCACCCGGCGTGCTGATATTGAGTTCACCGCGCAGAACGCCGTACAGCGGGTGGTCGACGATAACGTCCCGGACGATCCCGCCGAGGGCAACGATGCGACCCATCTCGTCGGCCGTGTCGGCAGGTAGGTGGCGGCAAACTAGCAGTACCTCATTGGCGTCCACGTGGTTGTACTGGTAGCCAGCGGGCGTGGCAATGATGTCTTCGCCGCGGGCGCGTAGTAAAGCCACATCCCCAACGATGGTTTGGCGGCTAACACCCATGCGGCGGGCGATCTGGGTGGCACTAATGGGCTCGCTCGCGTTACTGATGAGCCCCTGAATGAAGGTACGACGGTCCGTTTTATTCATGATTAATTTCCTCCGTGCGTGCTTAATAGCAACGCAAATATTGTTTTTGTATGTAGGTATACGTAACGATGCCTAACAATTAGTGGTACAATTACGACCAGTAGCCAAAGGTGTCAAGACACCATTAGAAAAGGATGGTTGTATGCGTAATCTAACTTTACTAACTGATTTGTACGAGTACTCAATGGCAAATGGGTTCCAAAGTGAGTTGCCGCCGACCCGAGCGACGTTTGACGTGTTCTTTCGGCAGGTGCCGGATCACGGCAGTTTTGTTGTGGCGGCAGGCCTACAACAGGTAGTTCAGGCGCTGGACAACTTCCACTTTGACCAGGAGGACCTTGACTATCTGCGGGGATTACACCTGTATAGTGAGGCGTTCCTACAATCGCTAAGCACGATTAAGCTCGATTGTACTGTTCAGGCCGTACCCGAGGGGATGCCCGTTTTTCCCCGAGAACCTCTGCTAACCATCACCGGGCCCATCGACCAGGTGCAAATGTTAGAGACCCTGGTACTAAATATATTAAATCATCAGTCGCTGATTGCAACTAAATCCCGCCGAATTAATTTTGCTGCCGGTGGTCGTCCGGTGATGGAATTTGGTGCACGGCGGGCGCAGGGGCCCGATAGTGCGGTTTATGGCACCCGTGCCGCCGTCATTGGTGGTTGTGGTAGCACCTCCAACGTTTTGGCGGCGCAGGAATTTGGTATTCCGGTTGCCGGCACCATGGCCCACAGTTGGGTGGAGTCGTTCGCTAGCGAGCTCGACGCATTTCGTGCGTGGGCCCGGGTGTATCCGGATAACAGCGCGTTGTTGGTTGATACTTATGACGTGCTCGGGTCAGGCGTGCCGAACGCCATCACCGTCTTTAGGGAGTTGGCGGCGGCCGGCCATCAGCCGGTCGGTATTCGGATTGACTCCGGTGACATTACGGCGTTAGCCAAAGCCGCCCGGGCAATGCTCGACGATGCGGGCTTTCCGGATGCCAAGATCACCGCGTCCAATGCTCTGAACGAGCAGATCATTACCGCGTTGCTGCAGGAGGGCGCACCGCTCGATAACTTTGGTGTGGGCGAAGAGTTGATTACCAGCTCGTCGTCGCCGGTGTTAAGTGGGGTGTACAAGTTGGCGGCCATTGAGCAGAATGGGCACGTGACGCCCAAAATCAAGCTGAGTGCCAGTAAGGCCAAAGTCACGTTGCCGGGTCGCAAGCAGGTGTACCGGCTTTACCGGCCGGATACCGGCGCCGCCTTTGCGGACGTCATTGCGTTGGCGGATGAAACGGTGGGCGGCCATCCGCTCACGGTGGTAAATAGCGACCCGCTCAGTACGCACAAGCAGGTGACGCTGACGGACTACGTGGCGCGGCCGTTGCTACGACCCGTCATGTCAGATGATGGACACGTGAATGTCTTTGACGTGCAACGACGCAGCCGTGGGTGGCTTGGGGAGTTACCACAGCCCGTTTTGCGGCTGGTCAACCCGGATACTTACCATGTATACTTGGCCCCGCAGTTGGCCGCGTTGCAGACGAGCATGTTGCAGGAATTACGGGGATAAAGTGGTAGCTTAGTTTTGACGATAATTATTGTTATACTTATTGCCCCCCAATTTTTGGTGCTACTATTAGGGTGTAAAAAGTAGCTTTGGAGACTGGGGTTAAGATACCACGCGGACTTTGTGGTTTAAGTACTGGGGGTACGTGATTATGGTTGAGACAATATGCGGGATTCTAGCAATTATAGCGGGCTGCGCGCAGCTGTTCTTAGCGTGGCGTTACTTTAGGGGTATACAAACCAAACCAGTGGTGACGCTAGTACGCCACCGTTTAGCTTGATGGCGCTGTGGAGCGGTGGCTTTTTCGGTGTTATCCTGATTGGCTTTGGTGTCACTTTTGTTTTGCACTTAATTTAAGTTGAGCAGTGTTTCGCGCGAAACACTGCTAAGCTGACAAACAACGATTTGTCGGCTTTTTTATTTTGCCTGCTCGCGTAAAATCACCACTAAGGTATGCTTTCCCGAGCATAATAACGCGGCCACCACTATAAAAATACGCGACAATCAGCCGTATCTTCCGGCACGATCCAGGTTGCACCACGCCTTACCAGCAAGTCATGTATTTCACTGCAGCTATTTGACCGGTTAGAGGTCGTATAGGACCTCTAACCGGCTTTTTGCGTACAGTTTTGCAAGTAATTGATACGCTGTGACCATCAACTGTGGAGGCACAAAATCATGTTACTAACAGCCCAAAATCTTACAAAAGCTTACGGTAGCCACGTGGCCGTGAACGGGTTGAATCTCGAAATCACACGTGGTAGCTTCACTGCCATTCTGGGTCCAAATGGCGCCGGTAAATCGACCACCATGGGCATGCTGACGGGGAACCTTACGCCCAGTACCGGCACGATTACGTACGCCCCAGACACCAAAGTCGGAATTGTATTCCAAACCAGCGTGCTTGATGCCAATTTGTCTGTGCAAGAAAACTTGGCAATACGTGCCCGGCAATACAGGCACGTAAAAACTGGCAAAATCGAACAGTTAATCGAGCAACTCGGCTTGTCGGCATTTACCAAGCAGCGCTATCACACGCTATCCGGTGGTCAGAAGCGCCGCGTTGATATTGCCCGAGCTTTACTTAACGAGCCGGATATTTTATATCTTGATGAGCCGACAACCGGATTGGATATTCAGACACGTAACGCTATCTGGACGTTGCTGCATGACTTACAGGCAAAACACCGGCTGACCATCGTGCTGACAACTCACTACTTGGACGAAGCGGACTCCGCAGACAGTGTGTTCGTCGTTGACCAAGGTCGTGTGATTGCCCACGGGACCGCTGCCGCCATTAAGGTTAAATATGCGCCGAACCAGCTAAGAATTACGCCGGTCGATAGCGAACAGTTGCGGGCTCAACTCGTCCAACACACTTTCACGGTTGAAAACGGCGACTTCATTTTTGAAATTAGAACGGCACAGGAAGCCTTGAAACTGCTGACGAAGAACCAGACGCTCATCCAAAACTTTCAATTCCGTCCAGGAACGATGAACGATGCTTTCGTTGCATTGACTGGCAAGGAGGTGCGCTAATGATAGCCTTAGTTCAACGCGATTTACTGCTGTATTTTCGTAATCATTCTCGAGTACTATTTTCACTGATGGGGGCGATGATTGCGTTTGTATTGTACCTAGTCTTTTTGAAAAACATGATTCAATCTAGCTGGCAGTCGTATCCGGGTAGTGACGTCCTACTCGATCAATGGTTGATTGGTGGCACACTGGCAATTACTGGAATCACCACAACGTTAGCCGGTCTAACTCAAGTTGTCTCCGACCGTGAATCGCAAGTACGTCAGGACCTGTTACAAACCGATATTAGCGATACCCAGCTCATGATCAGTTACTTGGCCGGTGCTAGTTTAATTGGCGTGTTGATGCAAATAATCATGTTCGCCATAATGCTCGGTTATTTCCATATGCAAGATAACCTGAGCATCACGTGGGAACAGACGGGTCTGCTGCTAGCTTTGATGCTACTCAATGCAATACTGTCCGCAGCGATTAATGCTGTCGTCATTAACTTTGTGAGGTCCATGAGTAGTCTGGCCAGTCTGTCGACGGTGATTGGCACCGGCGCTGGCTTCTTAGTTGGCGGACTGATTCCGATTGGGAAGCTGCCCGATTTTGCTCAGAAGTTGATCAAAGTCACCCCTGGTAGTTACATTGCCTCTTTGAATCGACAAGTGCTGATGAATGACCAACTAGCCAGCGCTTTTGGCGATCACTTATCGACACAACACCATTTCGAGAAACTGCTGGGTGTCCGCCTCGATTGGGATGGATTGTTGACCCGTCAAGAAACTTTGAATATAGTGATTGTAGCCTTGGTTCTGGCTACGGCCTTAACCCTAATACCGCAGCTGATTGCCGGACGGCAGCGTCGTCAGCTGACGGCATAGGCGCGAAAGGAGCCAGCTATGGTTCAAAGCCGTTTTGAAGAAAATCCACACATTGTTGCGGACGAGCCAATCGTGATTGTACAGGCTGCGACTAAGGGCCCGGAGATACAGGCACTAATGAGTTACATTGACCATTACCACGTGACGGCCCCCACGATTTTGCCGGTGAAAAGCGATGATCAGATTTTGATGATCCGTCCGGGGACAATCATCCTGGCTGACTTGGTTGATGGCCAGCTTCTGCTCACGACCAGCGCGGGCATCGTTACCACTAATGAAACCCTCAGCCACTTCCTGGGTCGAGCAGCGAACTCAAGCCTTGTCCAGGTTTCTAAGCATGCCGCATTGAATCTTGACCATTTGTTATCACTGGCAGATAGCTTCTCCGGGAGCATGTCGGCGCGACTAACTAACGGGACGAAGACCGAGATCAGCCGTAAGTACGTCAAAGAATTGCTGCAGCGCTTGGAGGTGTAACTATGGTGAAGAAAATTGCCCGCAACACCATTACTGGTATCGGCTTCGGTTCCTTCGCGTACGTTTTGGTGCTACTATTCAAGGTTCAAACCACGATGCCGACCACTGCCAACATCATTAGTATTCTCGTCATGAGTGCCGGCATTGGCTGGATCTCGTTGGTATTTGAGAGTGACGCCCTGCCGTGGCTCGCGGAACTAGGAATTCATTTTGTCGGGACATTATTACTTGTAACAATCATGATGGGATTCAATGGTTGGTTGCTGGCACCGTCATTTTGGATTGTGTTCGTGGTCCTTTACGTTGCATTTTGGATAATCATTCGCGTACAACATGCTGTGCAAGTTCAGCGAATCAACGCGGCAATTGTGCAGCGGCGACAGAAGCTGAAGGGTAAGTAGGCTATTGTCGATTACACCAAAAAATCGTGCGCTTTCGTCTGGAAGTCGCACGATTTTTTGATAATCAAATATTATATAGTGTTGGGCAATATCAACGACAAAGTTAATTAAACCGCACAAGGTCTTTGTAATCGTCGTGAATCGGCGTGAGCACAGGCTTGGTGCGGTTTTTTTGTGACTTTGTTTAGTTAGTCGTTACCCAGGTCACGCATCCACGCAAGGGCGATGGCCTTGGCACCTAAGTGTGTGCCAATGGCGGGCCCAAAGTAGGAGCGCTCAATGCGGACTCCGGGGAACTGTCGCTGCAAATCGTGTTGCCATGCGTTCCCGGACTCGGGGTCGTTGCCGTCAATTACCCACGCCCGGAGCGGGTAGTCCGCCTGGTCGAGGGCCTGAGTGAACAGTTCCTCAACCCGGTGGTAGGCGCGGGGGAGGGTGCGAATTTTTTCGGCCACCACAATTTTATGCGTATCGTTATCAAACGTGAGTAGCGGCTTAATGCGTAACATACTGCCCAGCAGGCCCGCCGTGTTGCTTAGACGGCCACCCCGTACAAGGTGTTGCAGGTCGTTGACGATAAAGTACTCGCCCGTTGAGGCGCGCAGTACGTCCAGCTGACGGATGATGTCGTCGACACTGGCACCAGCCTGCGCCATCCGGCCGGCCGTAAGGACCATTTCGCCCATCAGGATGACGGTAATCTGTGAATCGTACACGACGATGTGCTGATCATGATTGTCACGCGCCATCGCGCTGATGGTACCGTTAATGCCGGAGATGGTTGCGGACAGGTAGATATCGATCACGGTATCGTACCCTTCGTCGAGCAACTGTTGGTGAATATCAATCACGTCGCCGAGCCGCGGCTGCGAGGTGTGCGGAAACTCCTTTGCATCCTTGAGGCGCTCATAGTATTCAGCGGTCGTAATGTCGACGCCCTCGTTATACGTGGTGCCGTCAATAATAACGGGTGTGGTGGCTACGCGGATGGGGAGGTCCCCAATCTGTTCGGGCGTGATGTAGGCGGTACTGTCGGTAACAATTGCAATCTTCATTGGGCAACCTCTTCTCGGCGACAACGTCACCTGTTAGTCTACATGCAAAGGTGGGGGCTGTCCAACCCTGACGCACGATTTAACGGTAAATATATTGGCGTCACGGATACTTTGGGCTATGCTAGTGGTAACGATTACAAATTCAAGTAAGCGATACGTGCACAGGGTGGCTGACGCGCCTCGTGCTGCGTAATGTTGCTACATATGGGAGGAATAACTATGTTAAACGTTGCTTATATTGGTAATGGTAAGAGTGCCAACCGTTACCATTTACCGTTTATCTTGCAATTACCAGATCAATTTCACGTCAAAACGATTTACTCACCCAGCGGCCGAATGCGGTGGCAACCGATTGATGGTGTGCACTACACTACCGACCTCAATGATATCTACGGTGACGATAGTATCGACCTGGTGGTTGTGACCACACCGAGTCGGTACCATTACACGACGGCCAAAGACGTGCTGGAACACGGCAAAAACGTGTTGGTGGAAAAGCCGTTTACGGAAACCTCCGCGCAGGCGCGTGAACTGTTTGCTTTGGCGCACGAACGCGGCCTGTTTATTCAGTGCTACCAGAACCGCCGCTTTGACTCTGATTGGCTCACCGTGCAAAAGGTGATCGAAAGTGGCGTTCTCGGCGACCTCTTTGAGGTGGAGTCGAATTACGACTATTACCGTCCGTACGTACCGGAGCAGGCCACCAGTTTTAGCCGGATTGACAGCTTCTTGTACGGGCACGGGTGCCACACGCTTGACCAAATCCTGAGCTACTTTGGGTGCCCCGACCGCACCCACTATGACGTTCGTCAGTTGCTAGGGCCCGGCCGCATGAACGATTACTTTGATATCGATATGTACTACGGACGCGTGAAGGTGCGCGTGGCGTCCAGCTATTTCCGCGTGCAGGCGCGGCCAAGTTTTGTTGTGTACGGTCAACGCGGTGTGTTTACGAAGGCCGCCATGGACCGGCAAGAAGTGGACCTGAAGCACTTCTACATGCCGGACCACGATGACTTTGGGCTCGATCAACCTGAGGATTACGGTACGCTGGCGTACTATGACGATGATGACCAGTATCACGAGGAGAAGGTGCCCACGGTGAAGGGGGACTACAGCCGTGTGTACGCAGGCATATACGCGACTTTGACGCAGGGCGCGGACAAAGGTGTGCGCGATGAGGAAACGATTCAGCAGATTGAGATGCTGGAAACGGGCATTAAGCAGTGTGAATAATTGATGCAGCATGCAAGTGAGGCCGGGACGCGTAAAAACGTACCGGCTCTTTTTGCGTAAAGAACGGATGTTCCGGATATGACCAGCAAAGTGAGCTTGACGATGCGAACATATGTTCGTATAATTAAGTCAACAAATTACGGGGGTGGTCATCATGGCTAAGCAGCGGCGGTACGGATTACCGGATATGTACACGGGCGCAACACCGGGCGTGGTGCAGGACTTCTTTGCGCACCAATACCGTGATCGGGGGATGAAGAAGTGGCAGGGGTACTACCTCAGCGACCACACCAGCGCGCTCAACAAGCAGCATGAGCGGTACCTACATCCAGAGCAGCGCTTGCCGGAACAGGATGTGCACGCGGTCACACGCGTGTTGGATGCGGGTTACCGTAACGGGCGGGCCGTGACGGTGCAAACGCGCCACGTCGACACGAACGGGCAGCTGGACGACATGTTTAGCGGTATGGTGCAGGGCTACCAAGAAAATGATGTCTACATTAATGATCGACGGGTCGCCATTGATGATATCCGCCATATTTGGATTACGCTAGAGGGCGACGTTGACCGAGGGGGTGTTGACGATGACAGAGCGGCAGCAGGCTGATGACGCCGTCACGGAGGTGGCGTACCTGGCGGAAAATGCGGTGTTGGCCAAGTACACGGCGATGATCACTACGCTCGACACTCCTCCGGCGGTCAGTGGCTACGTACTGTCCTTGTACATTATGGACGCGGCGTCAACGGCGCAGTTGGTGTTGGGCAAAGTCGTCGATGCCGCGTTAGTGCCACCAACGGATAAATTTATCCCCATCCCTTTGGCTACACGGCAACAAACGTTGGCCGGCGTAATGTATTATGCGGATTTATACCACAATCGGTTTAAGCGGGAATACCAGCTAATGGTTCAACGGCTAACGGATTGGCGGGCGCGACAGGGTTTATAGTGGTGGGTGGAGAAACAATTGGGCGTGTTATTGTTGACAAAATACCGCAAAACCCTTGCGTGGCGTTGGTATGCATGATAATATATTTAAGTCGTCAAGGCGACAGTAGCAGTATGGGTGGTTAGCTCAGCTGGCAGAGCAACGGACTCTTAATCCGTGGGTCCAGGGTTCGATCCCCTGACCACCCAGAATAGTAACCGTCGAGCAGAAATGTCCGGCGGTTTTTTGTTGCCGCCAATTTGTGCGCCGTCGGTACGATAATAGGCGTGCCAGACCTGAATTGATGGTCTGGCACGCCTATTGTGGTTTATAGCTGGCGGTACTGTGCGCGCTCGCCACCAATATATTTTGGCCGTGAACGTAGCGCAGTTACGTGGGCACCGCCGAGCTCGTTGTTACTTGGCCGGACAGGTACCTGGACAAACTGTACGTGCATACCAATGCTCGTGTCGCCGATATCCAGGCCGGCCTGTGCGCTAATGTGTTCAACCTCAACGGGGTCGTCAAACAGCTTGAATGCCGCCATAGAGCACGAGCCACCGGCATGCAGTGCGGGGACCACGTTGACGATTTCGTAGCCACGGGTAATAGCCACACTGCGCTCAATTGCGCACGCACGGTTAATGTGCTCGCAGCCCTGCACGGCCAGATGCACGCCTAGCGGTCGTAACGTCTCTAATAAGGTAGTGACTATCCAATCGCCAACCTCGGGACTTGAGGCCTTGCCAATGGCGCCGCCGACCACCTCGCTGGTGGTACATCCGAGGACAAAGAGGTCGCCGGGGTGTAGTCGCGCCGCGGCGAGTACTTCGTCCAGGGTTTGTTTGAGCTGGGTTTCTATTGCAGTCTGGGATAACATTCTGATCACCTCTGAGGCTATTGTATCCCAAAGCAGCACTTAACGGTGTAGGGACGAACTAACTGGCATCTACTTAGTGTGTTTGCTCAGCGTGAGACTCTTTTTGAACGCGTTCATCAGGCCACTATCACTGTAAACTAACACGTTCGCGCGGTATGCGCGTGCGCTGAACCAGGTAAACCCGGCAAGGAAAATGACGTTAATAATAACGGCAATCAGCACGGCGCTGATTCCCACTTGGTCAACGCCAAAACGCGCGGGCATGACCAACGGACTGATAAACGGAATGTAGCTGAAGACCTTCAGGATGGGGCCGCTACCGCTGCTAACGTTAATGGCGGCAAAGTAGCCAATCATCCCGAGGTACAGTACGGGTTGCAATGCCATGCCGGCTTGCTCCTGATTACTAACAAGTGAGCCGCATAGCGCCGCCAGGATGGTGTAGCTAATAATGCCGATTGCAAAGAAGGCCAGCATGCTGAGAACGAACGGCCAACCAATCGCTCCCCAATTGATGCCGTTGATTAGTTGACTAATTGCGGGCACGTGATCGCGCAGCATCCAGGCGAGGGCAGCAAAGACGGCATAAAAGCCAAGCTGTACCGCAAGGAGGGCCGCCACGCCCAACAATTTGCCGTAAAACTGGGTCGAGGCCCTGATGGCGGTGAGGATTGACTCCTCAATGCGCGACCCTTTTTCGGTGGCTATTTCCTGGGAAATAATGCCCCCATAGCTCAGGAGAAAGACGTACATTAGCGCGCCGACCGCTAATGACAGAATAGTTTTAAGGGTATCGCTTTTGCCGCTCGCAATAACCATCTTGTTGGCCTTGAAACTGACGCTCTTGCTGCTTAGCCGCGTTGGCTTGGTTAGCTGGGCTAGTTGGGCAGAAGATAGACCCAGTTTTTGAGCAGTGCTAATAGTATTGAGTCCTGATAGCGTCGTGGTAATTGCAGTTTTGCTGACGTTGTTACCGTCGTCGCGTGTGTACAGTTTGGCACTAGCTGCCCCCGAATTCGGGATCACCAGTAGCGCATCAGCATCTTTGGCCTTCAATTCTTTTTGTCCCCGCTTGCTGGTAGGGACGACTTTGTAGGTGACGTCATCATTTGACGCGGCGTGCAATGATGCGCCGATACTTTGGGGTGCGACGACTACCACAGTTGCGGTTTCGTGGGTTTGGTTCATATACCACTTGATGCCGCCAATAATGGCTACTGCCAGCAAAGGGGTGAGGACCAACGACCACCAGGAGAAACTCCGGAAGTTTTTGCGGAACACCATGCCCGCAATGAGTTTAAGCTTACGCATTGTCGTCACCTACTTTCATGCGGAATATCTCGTCGAGGGAGGGCGCGTGTTGACTGAAACCAGTGATGTACTCACCCTGCGTGACCGCCTGAAAGACCTCTCGACCGCGGGCCGGGTCGTCTAGTTCGAGGTCAAATTCGTCACCCTGCTGGTGCATCGCAACAACACCTGGTAACTGGGTAATTGCTTGGGCCGATACCGCGGGTTGTTTGAGGTGGATACGCGTTTCGCCGTATTGCGCCTGAATGTCAGGAATGGTACCCGTAAGCACCTCCCGGCCGTTTTTGAGCATTACTAGGCGATCGGATAGCGACTCAACGTTGTGCATGTCATGACTTGAAAAAATAATTGCTGAACCACTTGATTGCATGAAGCGTACGCCGGCTTCCAACAGGCTAGCGTTCACAGGATCCAGGCCGGAAAAAGGCTCGTCAAGAATCACGAGTTTCGGCATGAAAATTAGGGCGGCAATCAGCTGGACCTTTTGCTGATTACCCTTGGACAGGTCTTTAACCTTGTCGGTCCGTTTACCCTTAACGTCGAACCGGTCTAACCACTCCGGCAACGCGTTTTGTACGGCTTTGCGGCTCATACCGTGGAGTTGACCAAAGAACTGGATCTGCTCGTCGATGGTCAACTTCGGGTATAACCCACGTTCTTCCGGCAAGTAGCCGATGAAGTCGTGGTCGATTTTGGTCATTGGCTGGCCGCTCCACGTGACGGTACCAGTTTCGGGCCGTAAAAAGTCCAGAATCATTCTAAAGGTGGTGGTTTTACCCGCCCCGTTTTGACCAATCAGTCCCAGTATTTCACCCGGAGCAACCGTCAAACTAACATTGTCAACGGCCTGTTGTGACCCAAAGCGTTTGGATACACCGGATAGTTCTAGCATGGTTACGCCTCCCTTGGTGCGATTATGTATGTACACATATGAACAATATCACCGATGAATCGTTATGTAAACGCCGATTTATCTTATAAAGACGGCATGGTTATCGCTTACACAATTGTAATTTCTTTGGCATTCCCAAGCGCTGCTGTTGTTTGTGTGGTCGTAGCGGTACAGAAAAGGCCACGATTCGAGATCGTGACCTTATTTGCCTATGATTGTTGGTGCTGTTTTTTCAGTTCGGTCATCAGCACGTTCAGTGTGTCCTTAAAGGAATTATTGGGATCAATCTGATTATTATCGAGCCGCTCCTGCCACCAGCGGTTGCGAATGCTAATAATCTGAGGAATGATGGCCTGCCCATCATCGGTGATGTGGATAATGTTGGTGGTCCGGTTATCGGTCGACTGGGTCTGGGAAACGTAACCGTCAGTGTGGAGCCGGCGTACTTCGTGGGCAATTTGACCCTTGTTGATGACGAGAGTGCGCGCCAGTTCGTTCTGGCTGCTATCGCCTTGTTGATGCAGCAGTAGCAGGATGTACGCACTGGTTGCGTTTAGGCCCATTTCTTTGTATTGGGGTAATACGTCGCGCTGGAAGGCGCGGTGGATAATGGAAAAGCTTTGGGCAAAGTCGCCCGGAAAGGTGTTCTCTGGCACAATGATTCCTCCTGGTGGTGCGTGCTTATACGCTTATCATACCAGTTTTGTGAGCGGGGAGTTTAGGATGCTCGTACATCTGGGTCAAAACGATTCCAGAGTAAAAACATTTCCCGGGAAATAAAACTGAAAGCGCTTGAAATACGCCATGACCTATTGTAGTGTGGGGTTAACCGCTTTCGCTAGTGGTGCAAAAACACATTATACGGGGGTAGCACGATGAAGAAAGCTGTTATTTTCGATATGGACGGCGTTTTGGTCGATAGTGAGCAGTACTACTTTGACCGGCGCATGAACTTCTTCCACAAATTGGGGTTGTCCCCACAGAACGTCCAGATGAGTGATTACCTCGGACTGGGCGACAAGGAAGGCTGGGTGCAGCTATTCCCCGACAAGGACCAGCGTGAAAACGCGCAAGCACAGTTTACACAGTATGAAGCTAAGCACCCCGTGAACTTTGCCCCCTTGCTTAATCCTGGGGTCAAGGACGTTCTGGAGTACCTACAGATTAACGGGTACAGCATTGCGTTGGCGTCCGCAGGGGTCACCGCCCACATTAACCGAATGTTGGAGCAGTGCCAGCTGAAGGGTTACTTTGACTTGGTTGAGTACGGTGAGAAGCTGACACACAACAAGCCGGATCCGGAAATTTACACTACGGTGGCGCAGCGCCTGGGTCTCAAACCAACCGAGTGCGTAGTGCTGGAAGATAGTGTTAACGGCATTAGGGCTGCTGAGAGCGCCAAGATGGAAACCTGGGCAATTAAGCCGCGCAAGTACGTCATCGACCAATCACAGGCCGATGCGATTCTGCCAGATATGGCGGCGGTACTCACTAAACTGAAGGGACTCACGCGTGACGCAAAATAATCTGTATTCCACGGCGAACATTAGTGTAAAATCGTGGTAGCACTACAATCTTGATTACATGCGGTGGGTATAACGGACATACGTGATGTAGTCGACGTGGAGGGGTTATTTATCTTTTATACGATTTGTGCCGCCATTACGGCGATTAGTAGCATTATTAGCCTGGGTTATGCCAGTTTGGCGCTGATGTCTGCTCCCAATGATGGTTCTGCGGCGCGGAACAACGCGTTGTACAGCTTTTCGCGGAGTGTGGCAATTGCCCTAATTTGTTGTGGTGTATTTACGTTCCACAATTTGGCCTACCTGGCTGCGGTCAGCATTATGATGATTGTCATTGCGGGTATTGATGGCGTCATTGGGCGCGGTATCAGCAAGGTGCGGATGTGGTTGCCATGGGGCATGGCCGTGGTGAATTTGGTGGCCCTGCTGATGGTGTATGCACACTTCTTCTAAATTACTATTTGTATACGTAAAGAGCCGTGACGCGTAATTGAACGTCTCGGCTCTTTTGGGGTCCATTTAATTAAGTAATTACGACTTGACGATCTGGTCAATCGCGGCGAGTTCGTCAGCACTGAACTGACTATTGTCGACCGCTTTGAGGTTGTCCTCCAGGTGGTCCAAGCTCGTCGTACCGATAATTACGCTAGCCACCACGGGATCGTGTAGTAACCAGGCCAAAGCCATCTGTGCGAGCGTCTGGTGACGTCCTGACGCGATGTCGTTGAGGTCATTGAGTTTCTTCGTTGCGGCATCAAGACCGTGAGCAAAGATGTGCTTGTTGGTCGGATGAATCGGGAAGTCTGCGGGAATGCCGCCGAGATACCGGTCGCTAAGTAGTCCTTCCGCCAGGGGACCGTACGCAATCACACCGGCGCCCCCAGCGCGTAGTGCGTCCAGGAGCCCGGTTTCCTCAACGTTACGGTTGAAGACGTTGTAACTCATCTGGTCAAGGACAAACGGCGTTCCTAAGTCCTTAAACATCTTGATGGCCGCTTGCGCTTGCGCGGTCTCAAAGTTGGATACACCAATGTATAGGGCTTTGCCAGACCGAACCACGCTGTCCAGTGCGCGGACGGTTTCTTCTAGTGGGACGGTGTCATCAAAGCGGTGCGCGTAGAAGATGTCCACGTAGTCCAGCTGTAGACGCCGGAGTGAGTCGTCAATACCCTGCAGTACGGCTTTGCGTGAGGTACCATCCCCAAACGGGCCCGGGTGAATCTCGTAACCGACCTTCGTCGCGATGACTAATTCGTCACGGTAGGGACGCAGGTCGCTGCCAAGTACCTGGCCGAGCAAAGCTTCACTGGAGCCCTCCTCGTTGTCTCCGTAGTGATTAGCCACGTCAAAGTGGAAAACGCCACGGTCGAACGCGTTGAGAATG
The DNA here is from genome assembly GCF_001591865.1 of Lacticaseibacillus pantheris DSM 15945 = JCM 12539 = NBRC 106106. Classification (NCBI taxonomy): domain Bacteria; kingdom Bacillati; phylum Bacillota; class Bacilli; order Lactobacillales; family Lactobacillaceae; genus Lacticaseibacillus; species Lacticaseibacillus pantheris. Next base: position 56,931 of record NZ_BCVS01000002.1, on the reverse strand, counting down.
AGGTCGCGCCGGTCCGCGTAAGGATCGGCCGAGCTGAAGTGGTGCCATAAACCTAGGGATACGGGTGGTAGCACTAGTCCGCTATTACCAGCCGGACGGGGTTCGCAGTGGTCGTACCGTTGTTCATCGGCCTTGTACATAAAAAATCATCCTTTCTTGTTCACCAACAATGTACCATAAAACGTTGGTAAGGCTTACAACTTTTGCGATGATTTAGTCTTAAATTTTTTGCGCGTGTAACGGGAATGCCGTCATTATCGTTTTAAGCAAATATCAATGACTGTGTAAATTTTGTGAACTTTTCGTCAATGCTACTTCATAACTCTCTGGCATATTATAATAAAAGTATGTTCTGATATTAGGGAGCGGATGCCACATGGACGCAACGAGTGAACAATTAAAACGGGTGGTGCCAGGTAAGCTACCGGCACCCTTCCAGGCACTGTATGCGGTCGAAGATGGGGAACTCTGCATTCTGACCCAAAGCTTCTTGGTGGGCCGTCCTGAGGCGATTGACGCTTGTAAGTTGACCACTGACGATATTGAGCGCTACGGTCTGTCGGGCTGTGCGCGCCACGAGGTGATGGACGATGACTGACTTTTTGGTAATTTTACTGGTTCTGCTGGTCACGGCGGTAGTGGCCACGATGCTATGGCTGAGTGCGTACCCCATTGTCGCGGTGGTGGTGGTCGTCATTGGGCTGGTTGTGTGCTGGGTGGTTGGCCGTGCGTGATCGTCGCATGAATTTGTGCGTAGTTGTTCGTAAATGTTGATTTTATGCTTTTGTTAGCGGTTACTTTGCGCTATAATTGGTTTATCGAGAAAGCATTCGTCAGGAGGTCAACACATATGGCAGCAAAGCAATTAACGGCTAAGCAACGGCACAACGCGTACTTATTCTGGGCGGTAGTGGTAATTGCAGCTAACGCACTGGCAAAGAAGGTTCAGGTACCGATGGTCACGGGTGTGGTCATTTGCATCACCGTCTTTGCACTACTACGCCTGCTGTCCATGGATAACCGGTTCCACCGGGTATACAAGGCCTTCCGGACCGCCAGTTCAATGCGGAATCAGGACGGCACGTTTGATAACGAGAATCTGAACTCTAAGAAATCAAAGTAATTAGGCATATCAAAACGCCCCGGACAATACGTCCGGGGCGTTTTAGTGTGCCGCTATTCCGTTAAATCGGCTGCTGCGGGAGCCTGTGCGTCTTTGTCCGTTACCTGGGCCCGCTGGTGGTTAGCGCGCTTGATCGCGGCGCTAATATCCACAGGATGGCCTTCCTTCATCAGGTCGTGGTACTCAGCGGTTGCCGTGAAGAGGAGGTCGGAAGCGGAGTTAACCGCGGTTTCAACGGAGTCCTGGATAACCCCGATAATGAAGCCGATGGCAACAACTTGCATAGCAATATCGTTGCTGATACCAAAGAGGCTGGCCGCCATCGGGATGAGGAGCAGCGATCCCCCGGCGATACCTGACGACCCGGTAGCCGAAACGGCGCTGAGGATACATAGAAGCAGCGCTAGCGGGAACGACACGTGGAGGCCAAGGGTGTTCGCCGCAGCCAGCGTCATGATGGACACGGTGATGGCTGCACCACCACTATTGGCCGTCCCACCTAGGGCGATGGAAACCGCGTACGACTTTTCGTTCAGTCCCAAATCCGCACACGCCTGCAGGTTGATGGGAATGTTGACGGCCGAACTGCGGGTAAAGAAGGCGGGCACGCCAGACACCTTGAGTGTCCAGAAAACGAGTGGAAATGGGTTCTGGTGCGTCATGAGGAACACCATGGCTGAATACACGACGAGGTAGGTGAACGCCATGGTTCCGACTAGCAGGAGCACCAGCTGACCATAACGGGCGATACCGGAGAGGCCCGTGGTAGCAATTGAGTTGTGCAGCAGACCGACAATCCCGAACGGTGCAAATTCGATGATAAATTGGGCGGCACGCTCGATGGTCTGGGCAAAGTCGGCAATGACTTGCTTGGTACCTTTGTGGGCGTGACGGAGTCCGAAGCCGATTACTAGACCCCAGAACAAGATGGTGAGGTAGCTTGCATTCACGATGGCCGCGATGGGGTTGCTGACCGCGCTAGTGAGCAAGTTGCTGATGACACTGCCCAGATCCTGCGGGGCCTTCGCGGCGATTTTGGTGGCTTGGGGGAAAATGAGGTGAATCTTGAAGATGTATGATGCACCCACGGCGGCAAGTGCAGCAATCAACGTTGCACCGGCGTACAGTAACACCACGGAGCTAAAGTGGTTCTTGGCACCGGACTCGTATTTAGAAATTGCTGACAGAATCAACATAAATACCAGCAGTGGGGCAATGGCCTTCAGGGCACCCACGAACAGGTCCCCAAATAGGTTGATAAAGGTCCATGATGGTACCGTTAGCCCCAGAATGGCCCCAATAATGATACCGACGATGATCCGCATGATGAGCGGCACACTCTTATAACGTTGAAACATCGCAATCCCTCCAAATATCCTCGTTTTGTCTATAAAACAAAGACACGTGTTTTTGATATGTGACCATTATGCCTGACTGGCTCATGGTTGTCTAGTGGTAATCACAGATTAATTTCAGAAAGTTGGATTGGTTAGTGCGGATTGCGGTGGTGGGTCGCGCAGTAGTAGGCTTCTGGACACAAAAAAACACGGCCGTGGCCGTGTTTTAGGGTAATTCTATTTGGTTAATTAGCCGACAACTTCAACGGTTGCGGTCAGAATACCGGCAGATGGAATCTGGCTACTTGGCATAGCTACATCCAGCTGGTTAGGGTTGCTGTAGGCAAACGAACCGGTATCATTAACGGTCCGGTACCAAACAGTACCGTTAGACAGGGTAATCTTCAGCTGCGTCCCCTTTGGGTAAACGGAGAGGTTAGCCGCGACACCGCCGTAGCCGAGGTCAGAACCTAGGACTGCTGGGTCGTAAAAACTCAGCTTCATGGTCCGGGCGCTACCACTAGTAGTCGTAGTAGTCGAGCTACTGTTGGTGGTTGTGGTCGAGGTGGTCGTAGTCGTGGTTGCTGCTGCGCTGGAAGCTGCAGTGCTCGTGGCAGTAGTTGCTGCGGAGCTAGCAGGGGCTGCGGAACTAGCTACAGAGCTAGCGGCAGACGACGGGGCAGCACTAGTAGCGGCACTTGAGGCTGCGCTAGAAGCGGCGCTCGTAGCAGTTGGGACTAGGCTCAGCTGCTGGCCAACAGTGATCAAGTTAGGGTTGCTGATGTTGTTGTAGCTAATCAGGTTAGCCAGGGTCACGTTGAACTTCGCAGCGATTGCGCTCAGTGTGTCGCCACTCTGAACGGTGTAGCTGGTCACGTTAGTGGTGGCCGCTGAACTAGCAGCGCTGGCAGCGGCACTAGCCAACTGTAGCTTCTGACCAGTCAGGATGAAGTTAGCATCCTTAATGCTGTTAGCGTTAACTAGCTGGCTAACAGTTGTGTTGTGGGTTTCAGCCAGCTGGGACAGGGTGTCCCCGGACTGAACCGTGATGGTGTTATTGTCAGTGGTAGTTGCGGCGTGCACATTGTTCTGCTGTGCTAACAATGTTGCGGGAACAATTGCAAACGCTGCGGAAACGATCCATTTCATATGAGCTGCTTTGATAACTATTCACTCCTAATTTCTTTGACTTTGTCTATCAACTGTTTGCAAGTATAGCTTCTGGTTGTGTCACGCAAACAGCAAAGAGGTTACAAATCACGGTTTTTTTGCAACGTTGTAACCTAAATGCAAAGAAACGGGTGTTACTTTTTTTCGTAACCGAATTCATGAGCAAATCATCGTTTTATGTGCAAAATAAACGTGTAAATTGGCAACATTTTAGTCATATTACGTCAATATTGCACGTGTATTTGTGGTTAAAGACTGGAAAGTGCCGGTGAGTAATGGACGGTGAGCGGTCAATTGAGGCATGACGTGCAGATAAAAACCCACACCGCGAATTACGCGGTGTGGGTTATACGTCGATCTGTTAGCGACGTAGTTCCACCTTAGTTAATTAAGCGTCGCCCTTAGCGGCTTCAGCTGCGTTAGTCTTACGTAGTTTAACGCTGTCGTTAACGTGGTGACCCTGGTCGGAGTATTCCTGGTTCCGCTTGAGCATTTGCTTACGGTACCACAGGAAGAGTAGCAGGTATGCGGCCAGTGCGAGGAAGAAGAATAGGAGCATCTTCATATCGCCACCTTGACCTTTACCAAGCAGGTAGCCCAGGAATTGTTCCAGAGGACCTTCCTTGGTGGATTCGGCAATCTGCTGACCAGAACCCAGGTTCTTAGGGAAGGCACCAACCTGCTTAGCCATCTTGGTAACGAATGGCGCGGACAGGGTACCAGCCCAGAGGAAGATAGGCAGTTCCAAGGCCCCAATGATAACCATGCGGAGGATACGACCACGGGTGACAACCAGCAGCGCTGGGGTAACACCCATGGCGATGATACCACCCAAAGGCAGGATCTTGTTACCTGGCAGAACCAGGGATTCCAGCAACATGATTGGTGCCAAAACGTTGGCAGCGGCCCAAACTTCGGCACGGCCGGCGATGAATGGCCAGTCAAGACCGATGTTCAGCACACGTCCGTTCAGACGCTTGTTAGCCAGGTCGGTAACACCTTGTGACAGTGGTTCAACGGAAGCAATGAACCAAGAACCGATAATGGAGAATAGTTCCAGGCAGGCACCAGCAACAAAGCTCAGAGTGAAGATTTGGCCGATACCCTGGTGTGCCATCAAACCAACGAAGATCCCGAGGTAAATACCAATGGCGAAACGGCTGCCCCAGAACCCAATCTTTTCGTTCAACTTAGCAGCGTCAAAGTCGAACTTGTCGAGCCATGGGAAGATAACGTCGAACAACTTGTCGAACACCATGATTACAGGGTTCATCATGTAGTTCAAGTGGGTCGTGGTCATTGGGTTGTCCCAGTTGTCCAGCAAGTCGTTGAAGGTTGGCTTCATCAAGTCAGAGTTGAAGATCTTCATAACACCGATGAAGATAACCAGCAACGTAGCGGTCAACAGGTTAGCACCGAAGAAGATGGCCATCAAGCCGGTAAAGGACATGTGCCAAACATCGAAGATATCAACGTCCAGCGTGTCGGTTAGCTTCAGAGCCAACATAATCAAGTTCACAATTACTAATAGGGCCAGGAAGAACAGTGTGTATGGAGAACCCCAAGTGATAGTGGCCAGAGGCGCCCAACCCAAGTCGGTAACACTCAGGTTGATCCCAGTGGACTTAACGAATGCTTTCAAGGCGGTACTGTATTCGCCAGTCAGCAAGTTGATAACGTCACCGATGGCGGTCAACGCGATGGCTAACTTAATACCACCTTCGAGGGCCTTCGTGAACTTAACCCCAATGGCCCAAGCAATCAGCGTCAAGATGATTAACATCATAGGTGCGGCGCCGAGGTCGATGATTGGTTTAAAGATCACGTTAGACCAATGAATAATAAATTGCAGCATAGGTACATCTCACCCCTTTGAGAATGTAACGCAGCGGTCAACTGCGATATTGCCATAAAACCCAACAGAATAATATAGAAAGAAACAGCGCAGTTTTTTAACTGCTAAATAAGTGGAACCCAGAAATTAGATAAGTACGGGGTAAAGGGCTACGTGGCAGTCCTTTACCAAAGTTGTATATGGGAGCGGCAGGCGTTAGTTCAGGCCCTCGCTCTTGATGATGCTTTCTACTTTGTCAAAGACAGGCTTGCTCATTGCTGGCATCCGGTAGAGGATAGCGCCGGCATCAACAACGGGAATCTTGGGTGTGAAGGACATGTCGGTCTTCGCAATCTGTGCGTAGATGTCGTACTTGTCCATCATGTCTTCGTTCAAGTCCTTAATCATAATGGCGTCACAGTGTACGTCGTAGCCACGCTTCTTCATTTCACTTTCCAAAGCGTCCTTAATCTGGTGACTTGAGTTAACACCGGCGCCACATGCTGCAAGAATACGTACTGTCATGATAAATTCCTCCTAATTGGTTGTTAGTTACCTTATATGGTGATTGTTACTCCTGATTGAAAAAGGTGTTCAAGAACGAGTAGATTGCTGCCCGATTAGTTTCGTTGAAGAAGTACTCCAGGTCCTCAGCGGGTGTTGAGGTGAGGAAACCCATAATCTCCGACAAAACGTTGGCCTGGCCGTCGGGGTCGTTGTTCAAAATCATGAACAGGAACGAGACGGGAAACTTATCAGCTGGCTCGATCATATTCCCGAAGTCAACCGGCTTAGTAAGTTTAATAGGAACAACTAGCCGTACGTTGACGAAATTACCCTCCGTGTGCGGGATTGCTACGTTGGGAAAGTCGGGATTGACGACGGACATATCGATCCCCGTGGGATAGTTTTGCTCGCGTTCCCACAGGTTCTTCAGAAACTCTGGCTTCACGTACTGCTTAGCCAGTAATTGGTCGGAAACTTCCTTGAAGATTCCTTCCTGTGTTGTCTGCTCAGTTACGAATACCGCCGTGGGATCGAAGAGCGTCTTGTTTGCTACATCGGGCATGCGGCATCACCTCCGTTAATTTTTGTTCGTTTGTGTTTACCAGATTACACTCTTAATTATATACAAGCGTTTTCATGAGTCAACCCCGTAAAGCGCTTTTTTTATAGCGGTTACAAAAGCTTTTTAAAAGCATTGACAAGGCTTTCAACTGGTGATAACTTATCAGTGTACTATCGGTATAAACAAATACGAACACAAACGAACTAGCCTGAGGAGGTGATGCGCGTGTGTTAAAACGACAACGATTACTGACAATCCGCAACTTGGTTGACCGTAAGGGTATCGTCACCGTTAACGAAATCGGACAGACATTACATGTTTCTACTATGACTGTTCGCCGCGACTTGGCCGAGCTGGCCGAGAACAACGCAGTAATTAGGGTACATGGTGGCGCGCAGAGCCCGCGGTTAGCCCAGGAGCAAAGTCAGGAGCTGACGCGACTGGAAAAACGTGAATTACACGTTGACGAGAAGCGTCAAATTGCAGCCACAGCCGCGAGCCTGATTGAGCCCGGCGATACGGTCTTCATCGGACCAGGGACGACCAACGAATTCATCGCTGATTACCTATCTATTAGCGATGTGCGGATCGTAACCAACAGCCTCCCCGTCTTTGAAACCTGGAAGGGGTACGCCGACCGTTATGAATTATGCCTCGTTGGTGGAACTTACCGTGACCATAGTGGTGCGTTCATTGGTAACCTGGCGGTAGAGATGCTACAGAACCTGCGGAGCAACAAGGCGTTCGTATCGGCGAACGGGGTTTGCGACGGGGTGATTAGCAACGCTAACGCCGATGAGGGCCAGGTGCAGCGGCTGGCGTTAGCCAATGCTGGCAAACGTTACATCCTGGCGGACCACTCCAAGCTGGATACGGAAGACTTCTACGCCTTCTACAGTTTGGACGACGTTACCGCCATGATTACGGATGACGGCATCGATGCTGGTCAGCGGGTTGACTACGGTCGGCACACCCAAGTGTTGACCGCTTAAACGTAGGGTATTATTGTTAACAAATTTTTTTAAAGGAGATATGTCTGATGGATGTTGTAATTGGATCCGACAAAGCTGGTTTTGAACTCAAAGAGAAGGTTAAGCAGTACTTGCAGGACCGGGACTACCACGTAATCGACGTGACCGAGGAACCTGCCGCCGACTTTGTTGACTCCTCCCTGGCTGTTACCAAGCAGGTACTGGAAAACGGCGTGAAGAAGGCCATTATGTTTGACGAATATGGGGTTGGTAGTGCCATGGCCAGCAACAAAGTTAAGGGCATGGTGACGGCTAACGTCAACGAAGAACGTACTGGTCACATGACGGCGATGCACAATGGTGCCAAAGCAATTGCGTTGGGCTCCGGCATTGTGGGCGAGAAGCTTGCGTACACGATTATCCAGCGTTACCTGGATACGGAATACGCTGGTGGACGTCACCAGGTTCGCCTGGACATGCTAGAAAAGATGATTTAGTTCATCGTTCTGATGATTTAATTCAGATTATTTTAGGAGGAATACTCAATGTTAGAGAAAGATATGCCGGCACCAGAATTTGCAGACGCTAAGAACAACAAGCACAAGGTTATTGCACTCGGGAACGACCACATTGTTACGGACCTGAAGCAGCTGATTTCCGACCACTTGAAGGATGAAGGCTACCAGGTAATCGACGAAGGGACTTACGACCACACGCGGACTCACTACCCAATTTATGGTAAGCGGGTTGCCGAAGATGTTGCCGATGGCCGTGCTGATCTTGGTATTGTCCTTTGTGGTACGGGGATCGGTATCAGTACCGCCGCCGACAAGAACGAAGGCATCCGTGCCGCGATGGTTGGCGATATTACGCAGGCCGTTTACGCAAAGGAACAGTTGAACGCCAATGTCTTGGGCTTTGGTGGGATTGTTTTGGGTCGTGACTTTGTCTTTGACATCGTTGACTACTACCTGAACGCAGAGTACAAGCCATCAGACGAAAACAAGGCTTTGATTGCCAAAATTGACGGCATTGCTACGCCTAACCCTGACCAGAAGGACAACCCACACTTCTTTGACGAAGAAAACGAGAAGTGGTCCGAGGGCGTCTACCACGACTAATATCGTGGAGCGGACTATCCGTAGCGCATCACCCGTGCGCGTGGGGTAGCCTAACATAGCAACTAGTCTTAACAAGTCAAACTCCTTGGAACTAAACCAAACCAAAATTGCGCCACCCCGGATTTTTCTGGGGTGGCGCGATTTTTGGTTTAGGTTTGCTTGTACGAGCTCTATCCTACTTGCTAAATACCGCCAGCCGGGCATTAGTCGCCTTCTGCTTGCTGACCAATTGGCCTTGCACAATGTGCCGGTCTTCTTCACCCGCGAGTGAAGAAGCACAAGTGACTAGGGTAATGAGCTTCTTGCCCTTGACGTCGTCAATATACTGCACCTGGGTCTTGTACACCGTCTTACTGAGCGTGACCTTGTAGGTGTAGACGTACTGTTTATCGGTAATATAAATCTTGTCACCCAACTTAATCTTCGTTAGGGGTGAAAAGAGTATCGATTTGTTCGCCATGTGGTGGCCGGCCAGGGCGTAGTTGCCCTTGCCCATCTGTTGGTCGGACTTCATGGTGGCAGCACCGACCGCCAGATTCTCGTTGCTTAGCCCCGCTAAAATGGGGAGATCGATTTTAACGCTGGGGATGGATAGGAGGCCAATGGGATTGAGGTTCTTGTCCGTGGCCGCTTTGGTGACCGTGCTGATGTCCAGCGCGTTGACCTGCTTAAAGTCGTAGTTGGCGTGCTTACGCTTGTTTCTTTGAATGTCCGTGCTCGAAAGCTTCTGCGCCGAACCGTATTGGTTTTGCGACAGTAAGTTAATCGTGAAGACCTTGATCTGCTGGTTGAACGTCAGCGCTAGGCCCACCACTAACAACAATGTGATTACAATTCGCCAAAGCCAAACGTGTTTGCGCCCAGGACGCTGTTGCTTTGCCATCTTCGTACCCTCCACGAGCGCAGTCAATCATGTGCTCTTACTTTTTGTTAGTTGATAACATCATTATAACAACTAGTAATAAGAATAACAATATCGGCGATGGTGGGCAATGCGCCACCGCGATTTTCGCGTATAAAATAAAAATCAAAAAAATTGCAATAAGTGCTTGACCTGAAACGCGTTCGACAAATTACACTATGTTTGCAAGGTTGAAAGGGGTTGCAACCACCGCGGGGTTGCGCACCACACCTGCAGGGATAACTGAAATGAAACGGAGCGTCACCATGTGTATGGGTTGCCATGACGGCATCCAGAGCGGGGTGAGCTCAACTACGAGGAGGAAATTGTGATGCTGACACTATTGAAGAAGAAGAACGTTGTTGCGAACATTGAACTCGATGAAAACAGTGAATTAGAGGCCCTGAAGGTCATTGCAAACCGCGCGGCGACCAAGTTAGACGTTGCCGAACAGGAACTGAAGAGTGGTTTCTTTGCTAGCGGGGCGCAGGACGCCATTATCATTGGCGATGAAGCCGTGATTCTGCATGCAACTTCAAGTGCAATTGCCCATCCCGAGGCGGTCATTATGAGCTTTGCTGCACCGGTGCTGTGGGGTGACGATAACAGTCGCGTGGACATTGCGGTGGCCATTGTATTACCAGTGGACGCGGATGACGAGTACCAAAACATGTTGAATAACGCACGGGTGGCAATCAGTGACCATATTGAGGAGCTAGATTCCTTGAAGGGCAGTAATGCCGGTCTCAAGACCCTTTGGAAAGAGATTAACCGTTAATGCCTACCCAGGCAAGGATAGTGAACGTTGGTAGCAACCGGATAATTAATGTGCGTCGTGAATGACGCCCGCTCACATAACATGCGTAGCGGGGAGCTCCAGGGTGGGTCGCCTCCCAGCCTTGGTTCCCCGATGCGCATGTTATACTGTACTATGAAAACGGTTGAACGCGGTGGCAAAGCAATCTAGGAGGGTGGGGCCGTAATGACAACAATTCGTGATGTAGCTCGGATTAGTGGCTACTCGGTTTCCACCGTCTCACGGGTGTTGAACCACAAGAACTATGTTTCAGATGAGGTGCGGAAGAACATCCAGAAGGTGATTGCGGAGCTCGATTACGTGCCGAATGACGTGGCACGGGATTTGAGCCGTGGTCGGACGATGAACATTGGGGTGGTCGTACCCAATATTGACCACCCGTACTACACCGACATCGTGCGGGGTATTATGGCAGCCGCCTTTGCAGCGGGGTACAACGTGCTGATGCTACCGTCGAAGTACGATGCCGTGGTGGAGCACGGCTATTTGGATCAGCTTCGCCGGCACGCATTTGATGGCCTCATTTTTACGTCGCACACCATGCCAGTTGCGGACATGGTGCCATACAAACAATACGGTGAGGTGGTAGTTTGCCACGATCCCGGTCAGATTGATATTAGTGCGGCGTTTACGGAACGTGGCCCGTCGTACCGCGCGGCGTTCCGTTGGGTTCAACGGCGTCATTACCGACGGGTGGGGCTAGTATTACCACGAGATATCGATATTAGTGCGACCAGTAGTGCTACGATTACCGCGTACAAAGATGTGTTTGGCGTTGAGCCCGAGCCCAGCCTTATTCGGACAGGAGTGATGTCTTACGATGACGGGTACGCCGCTGCGGAATACTACGGCACCAATAATTTAGCGCCGGACTTCATCTTTGCTAACGGGGATGATATTGCAGCTGGGGTTTTACAGTATTATCGTGATGGTCACCTGACACCACCAACAGTCATGGGCCAAGAAAACCAACTGTCAGGCCAATTGCTGGGCATCCCCACGATTGACCACCACTTTCGTGACGTGGGTGCGGCGGCGTTACGCTTAGCTATTGGCGCGGCCGAGGGGCAGTTCCCGGTACATTCGGACTTTATTCCACGGTGATTGCTTCATGTGGAACATTACGTGCGGTGAAAGGATGCCGGAGCTAATCGTTCCGAGAAAAAATTTAATACGAAAAAGGACGACATTATCCTGCCATGTCTCACCGTTGATAGTTGATCTACCGACGTTGAGGCGAGAGGATATTGTCGTCCTTTATTGATGCTTAAACGTTATTGTTCGGTCTTTACGTCTTCACTATATTGTGGCCGCTTAATGAACAAAGCGATGATGAAGCCAGCCACAGTCAGCGCCACCGTGAAGTACGCGCCGTAGTGGACACCGTTCGTAAATGCAGCGGCAGAGCTGTGGCCGCTGTACGCTGCTTGGCCGATACCGAGCAGGCTGGTGGCGACGGCCGTAGCAATTGCACCGATAATCTGCTGCATGGTGTTCATGATGGTGCTACCATCGGCGGACAGCGCACCAGTTAGCGAGTTCAACGCGTAGGTCTGTGATGGTGACATCGCGAGCGGGGCGCCAATCATGATGATAACGTGGGCCGCGATTACGTACGCGATGGAACTCGTCGTGCTGGCAGTAGCCAACATCATAGCACCGACAAAGGCGATGATGAAACCGATGCGCGCCGGCCCCTTTGCACCTAACCGGTCATAGAGTCGACCAGCCAGCGCGGAAACGAGGGCGTTCATCACACCACCCGGTAACATGATAATCCCGGTTAGCGCAACGACGAGGCCCAAACCATTCTGGATGTACATTGGTAGCAAGTACATTGCGGACAGGATGATACCAAAGTCAATCATGACCAGCAATGCGCCAGTAGTGAAGGCCGGAATCTTGAACGCGCGCAGGTTCAGCACCGGTGTTTCCAGGTGCAGCTGACGGTATGCGTACAGTCCAAGGACAATCAGGCCGAGTAGGAGGGCGACAATCACGATGGGTGATCCCCAACCCTGTGCACTGGCGGAGCTAACGCCAAAGACGATTGCGGAAAAACCAACGACGGATTCTGCCATCGACAGGAAATCGGCTTTAGGCTTGGTGATGTTACCCACGTTTTTGAGGCTGGTAAAGGCAAAAATCAGACCCACTGCGAGAACCGGGACAAAGATCCAGAAAATCCACTGCCACGATAACTTGGCCAGAATGATCCCGGTCAGGGTTGGTCCGATGGCCGGAGCAAACATGATGACCAGTGCGTTAGTCCCCATTGCGGTGCCCAGTTTGTGGGGCGGGAAGATGGACATTGCCACCGTGAACATGAGCGGCAGGATAATACCCGTGCCGATACCCTGAATCATCCGACCCACTAATAGTACGGGGAAGGTGCTGGCGGTGGCCGCAACTACGGCACCGACAATGAAGTCGGCCAGACCAAAGATGATCAATTGACGGGTGGTAAACCACTTGGTCAGAAAACTAGAAAACGGTAAAACAATACCGATAACCAACATGTAGCCAGTCACGAGCCACTGAACGGTAGCAGTGCTGACGCCTAAACTCTTCATTAGGCTGGGTAGGGCGATGTTCAGGGATGTTTCACTGAACATACCGATAAATGCGCCGACCCACATGCTGATCATTGCCAGCATTGGGTGGCGGACATCAACCCGTGCTTTATCCAGGTTGATGGGGGTGCTTGATACTTGTTCCATTGGTAGTGCTCCTCCTCTGACGCATAAAAAATAGCGGTCCGGTAACGACCAGGCTGCTAGTCTATACGCTTGATCAAAAACAGCGACACTGATTACCAATAGACGCGCGGGGCGCATAAGTATCCCGAATGAATTGCTGGTGCCGTCCCCTGTGAGCCCGGACCGTTATCGAAACGGACAATCCGGACTTGACGACACCCACGCAATTGGTGATGGTGCGTTTCAACAATTGGTTATATTAACAGAAAAAAAGTTTTTGTGTAAGTGTTTTTTGCAAATAGGCACCAAGTAAACTGGATTTATGTAATCACGATTCGTTCATTCCGGGTCGTGCAACGATTAGCAAGCAGTCTAAAAATGAAAGTAACTAGTAAAAAGCCGCCCACAAATTGCGTTGCGGACGGCCAATGAATGCGAATTACTTATACGAATGGGTGGTAGACCAGTTCGATGATTTGTTTGTGTGTGGCAAAGTTGATGTGTTCGAGTCGCTGTGTGAGGATCTTATCGTATTCTGCAAGCACATCGCTGGGTAGCGGCGTTACCGCGTGGAGCTGGTTGATGAGCTCTTCAGGTGAGTGTGCATTATCCAAATCGCCAAAGATGGCCAATTTGCCCAAAACGTCTGCGAGCAGGGCGGACATGGTCGCGTCCGGCTTGCCGGTCGGGTCCGTGACCACGAGTTCGCGTTGACTGGCAGGCTGGTGATTCACCTGTAATAGTTTCAGTGCCTGAAAAACGTCCATAATGTTCCTCCCACGGCTATGTTAACACCATATTAGGCGAAAAAGGCCCTGCTGACAATCTTTCGTGATTGTGATTGTAGATGGTGCGCCATTACTGGTGAAAAAAGATGGTAGTACGGCTTTTGGGAAAGGATTAGCCTCACCGAGTTGATATGCGGGTAATTATTTCCCGGGAAATAATCGACAAACACCCCGGGTGGACCTGCCCGGGGTGTTTGTCTACATTAATTTAATTATTAATAGGCGTTACGCGCGGTTCAAGTAGCGTTTCAGGAAGTCCTTAGTACTATCTTCCTGTGGGTTACCAAATAGCTGCTCGGGAGTTCCTTGTTCGCCGACCACACCATCGTGCATGAAGATGACGGTGTCCGACACGTCGCGGGCAAACTCCATTTCGTGCGTAACGACAATCATGGTCAATCCGGTGCGCGCCAAGTCGCGCATGGCGGCGAGGACATCGTCGACCATCTCGGGATCCAACGCGCTGGTAGGTTCGTCAAACAGCAGCATTTCGGGGTCCATGGCCACGGAGCGAGCAATTGCCACCCGCTGCTTTTGCCCGCCAGATAGTTGGGCTGGTTTGGCGTTAACAAACGGTGCCATGTTCATTTGCTGCAAGATTTCGAGACCGTGGCGCTTTGCGGACTCCTTATCACGCTTGAGGACGGTCACCTGGGGTACAACCACGTTGTCCAGTACGGAGAGGTTGTTGAACAGGTTGAAGTTTTGGAACACCATCCCCACCTTGGTGCGGTACTGGATTAAATCAAAGTTGTCGGCCAGGATGTTTTGTCCGTGAAAAAGGATTTCGCCACTAGTCGGTGGCTCCAGTAGGTTGAGTCCACGCAGCAGGGTGGACTTACCGGAACCGGAACGACCGATAATTGATAGCACCTCGCCCTTGGTGACAGACAGGTTGATATCCTTGAGGACTTCGTGGTTCCCAAAGCGCTTTTGGAGGTTACGTACTTCGAGCATTGCTGGTTCCGTCATTATTCAGCATCCCCTTCCGTGTCTTTGATTTCAGGTGTTTCGACCTGCATCTGGTTGTTCATGACGTTATAGTCCTGGGGTCCATCGAGACGTTTTTCGATAATGCGGAACAGCCGGGAAATAGTGAACGTCATGATGAGGTAAATGCCACAGACGATCAGGTACGTGTGGAAGAACTGGAAGCTTTGTCCGGAAATAGTCTCGGCGGTGAAGAACAACTCGGACACACTGATAATGGACAGCACTGACGTGTCCTTGATGTTCACGATGAACTCGTTAGTAACCGCCGGCAAACTGTTACGGATGGCCTGTGGCAGGATTACTTTGGTCATCGTTTGCCAGTGGGTAAAGCCGAGCGCGTGGGCAGCCTCGAACTGACCGTTGTCCACGGAAATGATACCCCCACGAATAATTTCGGAGATGTACGCCCCGGTGTTGATCGACACGATGACCAGCGCGGCAACGGTGCGGTCCATGTTCACACCGAATGCTTGCGCGGCACCGTAATACAGGACAGCGGCTTGCACAATCATTGGCGTGCCACGGAAGACCTCAATGTAGACGGCGAGCAGCCAGTTTACTACCGCGAGCAAACCACGCTGCGCACCTTTCTTGGCGCGGGGAATTGTTCGTACCACACCCACCAGCAGGCCAATGATGAAGCCAACTAGGGTACCAACCAAGGCAATGAGCAGCGTCATGCCGGTACCACGTAAGAGCATTGCCCCGTACTGCTTCAGGATATTGGTAAACCAGTTGCCGTTAGTCTTGGTGACGGGCTGGTTCTTAACGGCCTGCGTCATCATCTGGTCACGCGCCTTGCTGGAGATACCGGCCAGAACCCGGTTAATTTTGGCTTCGTACGGGTCATTTTTGCGTAACCCGATGGCTAAGTCCGTATCGCTGGGGTCAGTTTTGAAGCCCTGATTCTTAGCAAAGTGGACGTATGTCAGCTTCTTGTTGGCGTTCTCCGCTGTAATGCCTTCAGGGACTTCGGACACGTATCCATCAATGGTGCCGGATTCCAGCGCGACACGCATGGCTGGGAAGTCGTCCATGGCCGACTGCCGCTGAACGCCTTTAATCTGTTTAATGGCCGTGTAGTGGTAGGTGGAAAGTTGCGCGGTTAACTTAGCGCCTTTGAAATCCGTTAACTTGGTTGCGTGCGCGTACTTGGAGTCCTTACGCACGACGATTGTTAATTTCGAGGCGTAATAGGTGTTAGTAAAGTCGATGGATTTCCGCCGTTCCGCAGTGGGAGACATCCCCGCGATGATTGCATCAATTTTGCCCGACGTTAACGATGGCAACAGTCCGTCCCACTTGGTTTTAACCACAATGGGTTTCTTGCCGAGTGCACGGGCAACCTTTTTACCCATCTGAACGTCATAACCGTTTGCCCAGAGCTTGGAACCCTGAATACGTACGGCGCCGTTCTTACTGGAATTTTGTGTCCAGTTAAATGGTGCGTATCCGGCCTCCATACCGATCTTAAAATACTGACTATCGCTAGCGGCACTAACGTCGTGGACGGGGGTGTTCAACCACATCCCGGCCAGAATTAGTACACTCACAATAGCAAGCCAAACTTTCTTCATTGGTGTTCTCCCTTCATCTTGTTACCACCAAAGTGTGGTAGACAGCGTCACGCACGGTGCGTAACTACATACCAGTGAGGGGAAACAGGGGTATGAAAAAGACCCATTGAATTGAAAAAACAACTCAATGGGCCCGCCAATCTTACTATATATAGTAGCAAAACCAACAATCATAGCGCTCCTTGCCAGTAGCAAGACAGTCCGGCAACTTTCGTTAACCGGCCCAACGGCTCCCGTTACGGACGGGTAACCATTTCGGCGGGGTTGCTTTCAACTGGAGTCACCGTGTCCGCCACTCGTCCAGCTGTTGTCTTCCCCGCGACCTCTATTTCGTCGTGGTATTTATTCATGTTAGCTATAAAAATACCCGGAATTGAGTACCCTGTCAATACTTGGAACCGTAATACAGTATTATCCTGGGCATGGCTGGATTGATAATTGCAGTTTTAGACTATCCTAAAAATCAATGTACCCTATACGGGGCCTATTGTTGCCAGATACTCGCAATATTAAACAAAGTGAACAAAATGTGGAAAAAACTTTTTCGCGTCTTTGGTTGGTACCAGTGGCGTTTCATGAAAAGTAAGTTGTTTTTGTCAAGAAAGGGCTTGCAAAACGGTCCCCATCTAGGCATACTTAACCATGTTAAGAAAACCCCTTACATTTCGAGTTTGGTAGCAATTCTACATTATTTAGGCAAACCTAAAATTATCGGGGCTTTCTAAATAAAAAATATTTTGGGAGGCGAAACAATGGTCGGAATCATTCTAGCCAGCCACGGCGAATTCGCTGCAGGCATCAAGCAGTCTGGTGAAATGATCTTCGGTGAACAGGACAAAGTCGAAGTCGTTACGTTCAAGAACGGCGAAAGTCCTGACGATCTGAAGCAACATCTTCTGGATGCAACGACTAAGTTCGAGCCCGAAGATGACGTTTTGTTTCTGATTGATTTGTGGGGTGGCTCACCATTCAACCAGGCAAGCGGAATTTTCGAGGAACACAAGGACAAGTGGGCTATCGTTACTGGTCTGAACCTACCTATGCTGATTGAAGCATATGGTTCACGCTTGACGATGGACTCCGCTCACGAACTGGCCGCACATCTGGTATCTGCTGGACGCGATGGTGTTAAGGTTAAGCCAGAAGCCCTCGAACCAAAGCCAAAGGCCGCACCTGCTGCTAAGAAGCACGCAGCTGCGTTGCCTGAAGGTACGGTTGTTGGTGATGGCAAGATCAAGATTGTGCTCGCACGTGTTGACTCACGTCTGTTGCATGGTCAAGTTGCAACGAGTTGGACCAAGAGTACTGGCCCGAACCGTATTATCGTTGTTTCTGATGGTGTCGCAAACGACAAGTTACGTAAGACCATGATTACGGAGGCAGCGCCGCCTGGGGTTAAGGCAAACGTCATTCCAATTAAGAAGTTTATTGACGTTTATAACGATCCTCGATTCGGTAACACGAAGGCGTTGATTCTGTTTGAAAACCCTGAGGACGCTTTGACGGTCATTAATGCAGGTGTGGACATTCCATCCCTGAACATTGGCTCCATGGCGCACTCTGAGGGTAAGACGGTTATCAATAAGGTTCTCTCTGTAGACCAGAAGGATGTTGATGCATTCAAGGAACTGAAGAACAAGGGCGTTAAGTTCGATGTTCGTAAGGTTCCTGCCGACAGTCCTGAAAACCTTGATAACATGATCAAGAAAGCGGGATTTAATTATTAATAGGCGCGTCTTCGCGTCCGCAATTATATAAGGAGGACCACAATGTCATTTCTTTCTATTATTGGGATCCTAATTGTGTCATTCCTCGCTGGTATGGAAGGTGTCTTGGACCAATTCGAGTTCCATCAGCCAATCTTGGCTTGCTCGTTGATCGGTCTAGCATCTGGCCACCCAGCTGAAGGTCTGGCACTTGGTGGGTCTCTCCAACTGATTGCCTTGGGCTGGATGAACATTGGTGCCGCTGTTGCACCCGATGCCGCCCTGGCTTCCGTTGCCGCTGCAATCCTGGTATGTGTTAAGAACACCAGTGTTTCCAACGGTGTTGCCTTGGCCATTCCGCTGGCTGTTGCCGGTCTGGTTCTGACCATCTTGGTACGTACTGTTGCTACCTTCCTGGCTCATGGTGCCGATGCTGCTGGTAAGCGCGGTTCATTTGCCGGTGTGTACGCATACCACTTTATCGCTCTGTCCCTGCAGGGTCTGCGTATTGCTATCCCTGCAGCCCTGATCATGGCCGTACCTACTCACGTTGTGACTGATTTGCTGGCTGCTTTGCCAGACATCGTTACCAACGGTTTGAAGGTCGGTGGTGGTATGATCGTTGCCGTTGGGTACGCCATGGTTATCAACATGATGGCTACGCCAGCTCTGTGGCCTTGGTTCTTCCTTGGCTTCGCCCTGGCATCCCTGTCCGAAATTACCCTGATTGGTATGGGTATTATCGGTGTTGTTCTGGCCCTGCTCTTCCTGCAGGTTTCCCCAGAATTCAACAAGACGTCTGGCGGTTCCAGCTCTGACGATGGCGGCGATCCAATCGACGACATACTGAATGACTACTAGGAAGGGAGGAAAAAATAATGGCTAATGAAATTAAGTTAACTAAAACAGACCGTTTCTGGGTCTTCTGGAACAGTCAATTCCTCCAGGCTTCCTGGAACTACGAACGTATGCAGAACGTTGGTTGGGCCTTTGCCCTCGCACCAGCGCTGAAGAAGCTGTACAAGAGCAAGGAAGACCGTGCCGCTGCTTTGAAGCGTCATCTGGAATTCTTTAACACTCACCCATACCTGGCAGCACCTATCCTCGGTGTTGAAATGTCTCTGGAAGAAAGTCGTGCTAACGGTGCTCCCGTTACCGACCAAACTATCCAGGGTGTTAAGGTTGGTATGATGGGCCCTCTGGCCGGTGTTGGTGACCCAGTGTTCTGGGCTACTGCTCGTCCAATCTTGGGTGCCTTCACGGCATCATTTGCCCTGTCCGGTAGCTGGCTTGGTCCTATTCTGTTCTTCGTTGTATGGCAGATTATCCGTATGGGCTTCCTGTGGTTCACGCAGGAAATGGGCTACCGTCAAGGTGAAGCGATCACCAACGACTTGTCTGGTGGTTTGCTACAGAAGATTACCGTTGGTGCTTCTGTCTTGGGTATGTTTATCATGGGTGTCCTGGTTCCTCGTTGGACGACCATGAACTTCCCAGCCGTTGTTTCTAACGTTAAGGTTGACAAGGATGCACAAGTTGACTTTACGCCACTTGTAAACGCTGCTAACCATGGTAACGTCACTGTTGGTAAGATTCGCGATGTGATTTCTTCCATCAATGGTGGGAACTCCGTAACGCCAACGAAGACCACCACTCTTGGTGATATCTTCGACCAGTTGACACCAGGTCTGATGCCTTTGCTGCTCACCCTGTTATGTGTATGGCTGCTGCGGAAGAAAGTTAGCCCAATCGTTATCATCCTGGCACTGTTCGTTGTTGGTATCCTGGCTTACTGGGCAGGTATCCTCGGCGCATAATGTCTCAACATTAAGTAACTGAACGGCAGAATCGGCTGATTGGCCGGTTCTGTTTTTCTTTGACCGGTGTTTGCTATAATTGATTGGACGACAAGATTGATCGGCGTTGATGAGGAGGAATAATCATGGTTGAAGTGGAAATATTAAACCATACCGCGGAGGGGACCTTTAAGGTTAATTCCATGGTGAGTGCTAGTGACCCCAAGCCGGGTTTTCTGATTTTGGGTGACGGTGGGCTCGAGTTCCGTGCCGATAGTGGCCGTGGCTTCATTATGATTCCGTGGGCGAACGTTAAGCGCGTTCGGGCACAGGTATACATGAAGACGCACGTCCGCGGCTTCTTTATTGACGTCGATGATGGCCGGAGTTTTAACTTTGTCGCGAGTCAGGCCGTGCCAGCCCTGCGCATCATGCGGGACCATCTGGGTAGCGATAAGCTAGTCAAGGCGGCGACACTCACCGGTACAATGGGTAAGCGCGCTCGGGGCTTGTGGCAAAACGTTACTAAACGGTTCAGCCGTAAATCAAGTAAGTAAATCAATTAGGGCCGCCTCTTTGCGGGCACGGAATTAACCGTGCTGCAACGGGGCGGCCCTTTTTGCTGATGTACTCTGTTTTTAGGCATTGATGAACGCCCGAATGAGGTGGTAGAAGGTGTCGGTGTCGTCGATGTATGACGTGTGCGTCGCGCGGGGTACTAACCGTAAGTGGGCATCAGGTATCCCGCTGGCTAGACGGCGTACCGCGCGGAGGTGGATGTCGTCCTGCGCACCCGCGAGCACCAAAGTGGGGGCCTCAACCGCAGCCAGTTCTCTCCGAGTAATGTGGGGCCCCCACATTTGGAGGCCGAGCTTCTTGCGGGGACGGCTAAGATAGTCAGCTGCTAACCGGAGCCGTTTCTGCAGGCGCAGGTCACGTGGCTGTGTATGCACACCAGCCAGCACGAGGCGGTGAATCAGCTGTGGTCGGTGTGCGGCGACTAACAATGCGCTGATACCACCGTCACCGACGCCAATGACGGTGGGGTTATTGAGGTGTAGGGTTTCAATGAACTGCTCCAGGTCGGTGGCCATTAGCTGGTAACTAATATAATCAGTGGTGCTACTTTGCCCGTGATCGCGTGTGTCCACCGCGTAGACCGTGAACCGCTGGGCGAGTTGCGGTATTAATTGGGCAAAGCTGGTGTGGCTCGCGCCGTTACCGTGTAACAGGATGAGTGGCCGGCCGCTACCGTGCTGGGTGTAGTACAGGGTGGTGTGATTGACCGTAATGTACATATTGAAGTCTCCTCGCCAATTTATTTCCCGGGAAATATTATGTGTAGACCGTGCCCATGGGTGTCTTTTTGCGACTCACCGGGGTTACCGGTATAATAGTAACAGAATAGCACCAAATGGAGGGCCGATTATGGCTAAGAAAATACTCGTTGTTGATGACGAAAAACCGATTTCAGATATCGTAAAGTTCAATTTGAACAAAGAGGGCTTCGACGTCGTCACCGCGTTTGACGGTGAGGCGGCCCTGCAACAGTTTGCTGATGAGCAGCCGGACTTAATTCTCCTCGACCTGATGTTGCCGAAAATTGACGGTCTGGAAGTGGCCCGGCGTATTCGCAAGGACAGTGACGTGCCGATTATCATGTTGACCGCTAAGGATAGCGAAATTGATAAGGTTCTGGGGCTGGAGCTGGGCGCTGACGATTACGTCACTAAGCCATTCTCCAACCGTGAACTGGTAGCCCGGGTTAAGGCCAACTTACGGCGGCAGGACTCGACGCCGGCACCGACAGAACAAGAAGAGGCCAACAAGGATATTGAAGTTGGTGATCTGGTCATTAAACCGGAGGCGTACACGGTTAACAAGCGCGGCGATAACATCGAACTCACGCACCGAGAGTTTGAGCTACTGCACTACCTAGCACGTCATCAGGGTCAGGTAATGACCCGTGAGCACCTCCTGCAAACGGTTTGGGGTTACGACTACTTTGGTGATGTCCGGACGGTGGACGTCACCGTGCGTCGTCTGCGTGAGAAGATTGAGGATACGCCTAGCCACCCCGAATGGTTGATGACCCGTCGCGGTGTCGGTTACTATCTGCGGAGTCCGGAATCTGATCAGGGGTAAACATCCACCATGAATAAGAAGATCCGGTTTTTTCATTCAATTCACTTCAAAATTGCGCTCGTGTTCATCCTCGTGGTCGTCGTGACCGTCGAGGTGATCGGGGCGTATTTTGTCAAACAGCTAGAACAACAAAACATTGATAATTTTAAGTCCCAAATCACGATTGAAACCTACGTCGAGGATAAGGTGATCAACGCCCTGGAGGAGAGCAACACGACCAAGGCTGACCGCCAAATTCATAATGCCCTCAATGAGTCGAGCATCATTAATTCTGCGGACATTCAGGTCGTGGATGCCAAAGGGGTTTTGCGCGGGGACAGCAACGTCAACTCGCAAACCGAAATTGGGCAAAAGAATGGCTCCACTCAGGTGAAGAATACCCTCTACACGGGCCAGAACTACGAGGGCTTCACCAACACGGGTGGATCTTCGTACTACGTGAAAATTACGCCATTGAAGAGTAGTAACTCCACCGGCGATGACAATAGTGTGATTGGTGCCATTTACATTCGCGCTAACATGAATTCGGTGTACGACAACATCAGTTCGATTACCCGCATCTTCTTCATTGCCAGTATGGTGGCCGTGCTGCTCGGTATCTTTATCGCCATCGTGATTAGCCGGGCCATCACGCGCCCCATTGATGCCATGAAGCGTCAAGCTAGCCGCATGGCGCAAGGGGATTACTCCGGCCAGGTACGGGTTTATAGTCAGGATGAGTTGGGTCAACTCGCCATTGCCGTCAACGACCTTTCTGTACGTGTGGAGGAGGCACAGGAGGCCAGCGAAGCCGAGCGGCGGCGGCTGGACAGCGTGCTAGCTCACATGACCGACGGAGTGATTGCGACGGACCGGCGGGGTAACGTGATTATCATCAACGAAACGGCCCTGGATTTCCTCAACATTAAGAATGAGGATGCCATTGGTATGTCCATTCTGCGGATGCTGAAGATTAACAAGGAGTACACGTTACGGGATCTGTTGGACAGCCAGACGGAACTGTTACTGACCATGGAAACTGAGGATCACCAAGAAATGATTCTGCGGGCCGACTTTTCCATGATTCAGCGTGAGACTGGCTTTATTAGTGGTTTGGTTGTTGTGCTGCATGACGTTACGGAACAGCAGAAGAACGACCGTGAGCGCCGTCAATTCGTGTCCAACGTTAGCCACGAGCTGCGGACGCCGTTAACGTCAGTACGGAGCTACATTGAGGCCCTTAATGATGGCGCTTGGCAGGATCCGGAGCTGGCGCCCAAGTTCCTCAAGGTGACCCAGGACGAAACCGACCGGATGATCCGGATGATTAACGACCTGCTGGCCCTGTCGCGACTGGATATGGGTACGAGCAAAATTGACATGGAAACCATCAACCTCAACGAGTTCTTTAACTACATCCTGAACCGCTTTGACATGATGCTCCAGACCGACAATGAGCACGCTGGTGAATCACGCCACGGCTTTGTGGACGACCAGGAGCAGCCCCACAAGCAGTACACCATCAACCGCGAAATCACGAAGCGCAGCCTGTGGGTTGACGTGGACCAGGATAAGTTCATGCAGGTGGTTGATAACATCATGAACAACGCCATTAAGTATTCGCCCGATGGGGGGACCATTACCGCCCGGTTGGTAGAAACGAACAACCATGTTATTTTGTCCGTGAGTGACCAGGGGCTGGGGATTCCGGCCAAGGACATCAACCACGTCTTTGAACGGTTCTACCGGGTCGATAAGGCCCGCTCCCGTAAGCAGGGAGGGACCGGCCTGGGACTCGCAATCAGTAAGGAAGTTATTGAGGCGATGGGCGGCCGTATCTGGGTGGACTCCGAGGAAGGCAAAGGTAGTACCTTCTACATTTCCTTGCCTTACGAAGCGATAGCCGACGAGGGGGATGATTGGGATGAAGCTTAGAAGCTTAATACTACGACTGTTATTAATCATGTTGGTCGGCATTAGCCTCGCGCTAACCTGGTTCATCTGGTATAACCCGTCAAACTTTGCCCGGCAACAGAATAATGACGTGACGGTTGAAAAGACCACGCGCACCACCAACCAGGAGATTAAGCGCGACACCTTCCTGCCCACGGGCGTGTTGTGGCAGGGTGCGCAGCAAAAGTATCAGCTCGGTTCGACGGGCACGGGGATGGCCGCACGGGCGCGCAAGGCGGTCGCTAAGTGGCGCGTGGCCAAAGTTGGTGCGCAAAAGCAGTTGTCGGTGGCTGAGTACGACCGCTTGTTGACGGAGCCACAATCACTGCAGCTAACCTATCAGGGTACAGTATCGTGGACCTTGATGCGCAAACTGTTCTTTGGGGATAATAGCAAAGCCGATGCCAGCTACTCCTTTGACCGGATTGTTTTTGACACCGAGAACCAACGGACTTACCTGGTGAACGATTACCACGAAACGTCCCGGCGGCTGGTCATCAAGCAACCAAATTACGGTGCAATTGCGGACCTGCTGGGCGCAGCCACAACTAAGTACAAAGTTACTGAGCAACGCTTTGATCACCACGAGGTGGCATTACTGGACCAAAGCATCACGGTGCAGCCACAAACCTACCTGATTGATAAGCAGAGCGCGACGCATTACATCTCTTTGCTGATGACGGATAATACGTCGACCAGCGCCGTGGATACCAAGCAAATCGGGAACCAGACGGTCTACACCGTCAATAGTAATCAGCGCTTGGCGGTGGATAAAAATGATAGCTTGATGCAGTATGAGGACTTTGCGGCGTCAGCTCCGGCACAAACGTATAGCGGCGTGCTTAGTTCGGCGTTTAACGCGCTGTCGAGCCTCAGCTTTGCCAGCACTCAGGGAATCCGTTACTTTAGCTACAGCACGCAGGACAGCGCGGTCACGTTCCGCACGTACGTCCGCGGGTTGCCGGTGTTCAACCAAACCTCGAACGGCACCGTGCGCGTTGTGCACACAACGAGTAGTAAGCGCATTGAATTTTCCGGCAGTAACCTTGAGGCGGCCATACCGACCTCACAAACCGCGGTTGAACTACCGGCGGCGAGTGAGGTGTTGGCAAAGTTGCAGAGCCTAGGCGCACAGCCCAGCGATATTGATGACCTGACGGTGGCCTACAAGTGGCAACGCGACACCAATAGCGGCCTGGTAGTGAACTTGATGCCGACCTACTACGTGAACGTCAACGGGACTTACGTTGACTACGCGGATTTGGTTGACGGCCGGGTCGACATTACGACGCTCATTAACACGGGCAATTAGGGGGGATACCAATGGACTTTCGACGCATTGAGTGGATTTTACTGATCGTCTTTCTGTGCATGGATATCTTCCTTGGGTGGAGTCTGGTGCAGAATCGCCAGGTGTTTATGTCCGCTAGTACGACGGGCGCGACGACCGAGACCTTGTCGGAGATGAAACGTGACCAGATTTCGCTGCCGCCGTTGGGTAAGACCAAGAGTAGCGGCTCATACCTAGCTGGGCACAGCGATAACACGGTCTTGCAAAGTAGCACCAGTAACACAGTTCGGACCAGCAATACGACCACAACGGTTAAGACGACGAACGGTGTGGAGCAGTTAACGGCCAAGCTCAAGACGCCATTAGCGTTGAGCCGTAAGGGCATTGCTAGCCAGGTGCGCAAGTTTGCTACCGACACCAACAACGTGTGGCGCGGTAATCAGTACGAATTTGAACCGAGCATGAGCGGGCGATCGACGTACGTGTTCTGTCAGAAAACGCGTTATGGCGTAATCGTGGATGGTCATGGTCGGCTGGAGGTTACGGTTCGTGACGATAAGGTTACCGGCTACACCCAAACGTACGCCACGAACGTCACGACCATGCACCGGTCGCAGAAGTTAATTAGTGCCCGCGAAGCCGTACTGACGCTTTATCGATCAAACGAAATTGTGAATAATTCGACGGTTACGTGGACCAAGCTGGGTTATACGGAGCTGCTGACAACCAAGGGCACCACCGTGTATATTCCCGCGTGGTACGTGGGCATATCGAGCAAGAACTCCAAGAACGTGACGGTGCGCAAAGTTAACGCCATGAGCAAAGCGGTGATTAAGGACCGCTAGGCTGGTACGGCATCAAATGGTTACACGTGGAACACTTTTTGGGGAATTACCAGCTAAACACACGTCGGCATGGGTGCGCCGTGGTTTACCAATACCCAAAAAGTGATAGAATGGCAACAATGACGGTCCGTTATATGGACCGTGCAACGGAGGTAATGACGGTGACGACATCAGACGCTGATTTTGGCATGCGTGTTTGCGTTCTGGCTAGTTCCAGTTCGGGTAACACTACTTACATTGAAACACCCCACCATAAGGTTCTGGTCGACGCCGGCTTTTCCGGGAAAAAGATTGCGGCGCTACTGGCCAGTATCGGTCGGGATCTCACTGACGTTGATAGTTTGTTCATAACGCACGAGCATACGGATCACGTGCAGGGGATGGGGGTGCTCGCGCGGCGCTACCCGCACTTGCGCATATACGCGAATGAGGGTACGTTTGCGGCTTTGCCTAAAAGCGTGGGTAAATTACCCTACGACCAACTATCCATCTTCAAACGGGGCACCACGCTGACCCTTGGCGATCTCGACGTCGAGAGTTTCGGCGTCTCCCACGACGCGGCGGAACCACAGTTTTATCAGTTCCACCACGACGATAGGGCGTTCACAATCCTGACCGATACGGGCTACGTTTCGGACCGGCTAGCGGGGACCATTCGTGACAGCGACGCTTACCTTATGGAGGCTAACCACGACTTAACGATGTTACGCGACGGGCCGTACCCGTGGGGCCTCAAGCAGCGCATTATGGGCTCAGAGGGGCACCTGTCCAACGCCGATGGTGCGGCAGCACTCATGGACGTGATTGGGCCGCGAACGAAGCGTATTTACTTGGGTCACCGTTCTGCACATAACAACACCAAGCCGTTGGCACACCAAACCGTGGCGGACATGTTATTGGCGGAGGGGTTACCCGTGGGGCACGATTTTAGCCTGTTAGACACGGAACGCGAAACCCCCGAGGCGTTATTTACGGTATAATTGAATTGGTGGCCAGATACCTAGCTAATGGGCATCTGGTCACTTTGCGTTATGTGACCAAAATTTACCGGTACCGTCATATTTTCATCATATATTTCCGGTATTATGAGAATATATAGAAAGTGATGACTACACGTGTGAAGGGGGTTAGGGTGGCACTGGCCACACTATAATATGGATAAGCAAAATAACGATACACAGACAGACACAAACACGAAGCCTAAGGGTAATGGTGTCGGTAAGACGGCAACCATCGCCGTTGTTGCCGCGCTGATTGGTGGTGGTGCAGGTGGTGGATTGGCTTACTACGGCTTTTCACGAATGTCCGCCGACAATATGGGCGTGACCAGTAAGTCGGGCGATGCTGGTACCACCGCGGTGACCAAGACTAAGTCGACGAGTAGTGCCAGTCAGTCCGCGTTCAAAAAAGTTAAGGGCGCGGTGGTTTCGGTTATTAACCTGCAGAAGGCAAGCGCAAGCACGAACAGCGACGACGGCTGGGGTGCCCTCTTTGGTGATGAGTCCAGTTCCTCTAGCTCCAATAGCAGTAGTAGCGGCGAACTGACGGAGTACTCGGAAGGCTCCGGGGTTATTTACCAAAAGAAGGATGGCTACGCGTACATCGTGACCAACAACCACGTGGTTTCCGGTTCGGACAAACTTGAAGTCATTTTGAGTGACGGCACTAAGCTGACTGCCGACAAAGTGGGGACTGATTCCGTCACCGACTTGGCAGTACTCAAAATTAAGGGCAGCAAGGTCAAAACCGTCGCTAACTTTGGGAACTCCAACAGCATTAGTGCTGGTCAAACGGTACTAGCCGTCGGGTCGCCACTGGGGACGCAGTACGCAACTTCGGTTACCCAGGGGATAGTGTCCGCAAAGAAGCGGACGGTGGACGTAACGGATTCAAGTGGTAACACCACTAATGAGGCCACCGTTATTCAAACTGACGCGGCAATTAACAACGGTAACTCTGGTGGGCCGCTCATTAACTTGAACGGGCAGGTCATTGGTATTACCTCGATGAAGCTGTCGGGATCCTCTAGCAGTAGCAGCGACAGCGCCACGATTGAAGGGATGGGCTTTGCGATCCCGAGTGACGAAGTAGTTTCCATCATTAATCAGTTGGTGAAGAACGGCAAAGTTGTGCGGCCAGCCCTCGGTATTTCGGTCGTTAGCCTCTCCGATATTAGCTCGGATCAGCAAAGTGAGCTGTTGAACACACCAAGTTCGTTGAAGAGCGGGGTCGTTGTGGCCGGCTTTACCTCCAGCAGTATTGCTAAGGATGCGGGGTTAGCCAAATATGACGTGATTGTGGGCTTGGATGACACCAAGATCACTGACGTTGCTGATCTGCACACAGCCTTGTACAAACACAAGGTTGGGGATACGGTCAAGGTCACGTACTACCACGGCAGCACCAAAAAGACGGCGTCAATTAAATTAACCCAAACTGACGAATCGTTATCCACATCCAGCAGTTCCAGTAACTAAATTAAGCTATTTATGCGACCATTACGGCCCGAAAAGGACGTGTTGGTCGCTTTTTATGTACTTTTTAGCTAAAATCACGGCGAAAGTTCGTATTATTTTCGGGGGCAAACGTATGTTTTTGGGGACAAATGCAGCGCACTTCTGTGGATAACTCTGTGGATAGTGTTAATAAGTGGGTTCCTGGGGGTTTTGCACATTCCGGGAATTCCTGTGGATAAAAGTTTTACATTACCCCCGAATGGGTGTTTGGTGCCCGATATGACGGCATTTGTCCCCGCTTTCAGGGTGTTGACGAATGATTGATTTGTGTGGATAAAGTGGCCAAATCAAATTTACCCTTGCATTTTGCCACCGCAAAATATGGGGTGGGTCGGTATGAACGCGCCCAATATTTGGGTGCTAAGTTTTCCACCGTGTGCATAAGTCCTGGGGACAAGTTGTGTTTCGTGGTGCATTATTGGTGGATAGCACGGGGGTGGCCTGATTAGGCCCCTACTGAGTACTAATCACATGCAAATTGTCACGCATGGGGTATAACCGCAATGACCCGATGAGCTTCCTGAAAATGCGGGCGGCACGGTGTCATAATTTCCGCCAAATACCCATGTAGGTGTTGTCGTGGCGGCGAATAAAGCGCACAATGGTTAGCGGTAAGTCTCTGAAAGGATGTTTTCCTGCACATGACCGTTGTCAAAAACGTCGTCAAGGACCGGGTATTTCAGATTACGGCGATTTTGGCCGTATTGAGCCTGTTCCTCGCGCGCCCGCACTTGGCCGACATTAACTTTTCCACTTTGTGGTCATTACTGGGTATGATGACCATTATCCAAATATTTGAATATCTGCACGTTCTGGACTACTTAACGTACCGTCTCACCAGCCACGCGACCAATTCGCGGCAGTTGAGCTGGTTTTTTGTGCTCCTGTCCTTTGTGGGGGCCATGTTTCTGACCAATGACATGGCGGTGTTAACTTGCATTCCGCTATATCTGCGCATTGCACGTAAGTACGACCTGCCGGAAATTATCCCGGTCACAGCGATTGCCATTGCCGCTAACTTTGGTAGTGCGCTCACACCGTTTGGGAACCCGCACAATATCTTTCTCATGTCCAAGTTCCACATTAGTTTGGGACAGTTTGGGGCGTGGGTCTGGCCGCTGGTGATTGCGGACGTGATTTTTTTGGCCTTGTTGAGTTCGCTGGTGCCTAAGCGTCCGGTGCCAACCGTCCCGATTGTCGATATTCGGATTAATCCCCGGCCAACCACGATTACTTGCATCGCCGCATTGTTGGTGTTTGTCGCCGTTTTTGGCGTTATTCCGCAGTGGGTGGCGGCACTGGTTGTCGTGGCCCTAGCAGCCATGATGGATCACCGAATTCTGGGACAGGTGGATTACGCCATCATCTTCACCTTTGTGGGCTTCTTCGTGATTGTCAGCGACATTAGCCAGGTGCCGGTGGTTGTTAGCACGCTGAAGCACCTGGAAACCAGCCCGGTCTCGGTTTACCTGACTAGCATCGTGACGTCGCAGGTGATTAGTAACGTGCCGTCTACCGTCCTTGTGGCCCGGTTTAGTAACCAGGTGGCCGCGTTGTTCTACGGCACGAACATCGGGGGCCTGGGCACGCTGGTGGCGAGCCTGTGTAACCTGCTGGCATTTAAGCAGTATGGCCTGTACAGTAGGCGGTCAAAAACCCGCTTCCTGGTGTTCTTCACGTTCATCAACTTTGTCGCCCTCGCCGTCATGGGCGTGCTGGGCTGGTGGCTACTGGTCCGTTAACTGCGATAAACATATTTTTGGGGTCACTCCGCGGTTGCGGGTGGCCCCTTTTGGTATAATCGGGACGAGGTGAACAACGTGCATATTAAGGTCATTGGTGTTGGTAAAATTAAGGAAAAGTACTTCACGGCGGGCATTGCCGAGTACCAGAAGCGGCTAGGGGCGTTTGCCAAAGTCGACCTGTTACAGGTCCGCGACGAAAAGGCCCCCGAATCGTTGTCGGCGGCTGAAATGGAGCAGGTGAAGGCGGCAGAGGGTACGCGTATCCTGGAAAAAATTAAGGATAACGACTGGGTGATTGCGCTCGCGATTGAGGGCAAACAGCGCCCTAGCGAGGTCTTCGCCAAAGAAATTGAAGATTTGGGTACGTATGGGCACCCCGATATCACCTTTGTCATTGGCGGTTCGCTCGGGTTAAGTCCCGCGGTGATGCAGCGGGCCAACGATACTTTGAGCTTTGGCAAGCTGACGTTGCCGCACCAGCTCATGCGCCTGGTATTAATGGAGCAGATTTACCGGGCATTTATGATTAGCGCGGGGCGGCCGTACCATAAGTGACGGGGCAGCGGTGATTGGCAAAGAGTACGTGCTTTCGGACGACTTAATGCAGTCTGTCGGTATTGATTGAACTATTTGGTTGTGATTTTTGTCCATAATGTCTGTAGATGGTTAAGGAGGCAACAGTAATGCAGGTTAAACTAAGCGATGTCATTGATGCTCTTTCGATTACTGACGATGAGGTACAGTATTTTTACAATGTCAGTTCAGGCGAAATTGAAGGCAATTTTGATGATGATGATGAAGACGACGATGAAGTCAATGAAATCGGCGAATACATCGCATTACCGCCCAGTTACAAGATTGACGACTACTAAATCATGCAAAATTTTATCCTGAGTCTGGCAGACGGACAACAACGTGATCAGTTGTGGGATGGGATCCATGGTCGTGGCGCCTTCCGAACTTTTCGTGTGCTTGCTGATAACTTTGGGTTAACAGATAAGTGGTATGAGTACCAAGCTGATGCTTATCGTGAAATCGCCGAAGAATGGTGCCGTGATCATGATATTGAGTTCACCTGATACGTTGACTTAATGGTGAGTGAGGTTATTTCCCGGGAAATAATTAACGAAAACCATTAAGTGGAAAAATAATAGTGTAGGCCGACATTTAGGCCTACAATTGGAATTTAGGGTCGTTTCTCCATGATAGATAATTCTACAATTCAAGGCGATGGCCGTAGCATAGTTTGATACGTATCTGTCCCGTCGTTCTATGGTAATTGATGCGTCCTGTGTTGATGGAGTGTAGCTACCGGGTGTCGGTGATACTGCAAATAATGAGGTGACTGGAAATGAATAATCCAAATCTCGATGCTCGAACAGAAATACTGGTTAAAAATCTACGGCAGGTGGTCACTGATGTTTTTGGTGGGAACCTAGTTGGTGTATACATTCACGGATCACTCGCGTTGGGTTCGTATAATCCGCATGTTAGTGATTTGGATTATGTAATTGTGGTTTCCCGCGCGCCGAGCAA
Source organism: Lacticaseibacillus pantheris DSM 15945 = JCM 12539 = NBRC 106106 (assembly GCF_001591865.1). Lineage (NCBI taxonomy): Bacteria > Bacillati > Bacillota > Bacilli > Lactobacillales > Lactobacillaceae > Lacticaseibacillus > Lacticaseibacillus pantheris. Next base: position 25,019 of record NZ_BCVS01000002.1, on the reverse strand, counting down.
ATCGACAAAGTTGCGGTTAATGCGTGCCACTTTTGATAAGTTAATACCCTATGCCCCGCAAAAAGGGCTCGAATTTCATGTCCTCACACAAAATGAATTGAAAAGGGGACGGCATCCATTTTACTTTGAGTTGCATTATTCCCCCATGCATAAGCGGGAGTATATTGATGATCCCGAAGCCTATGTAGCGGCGATGCATGGGCTTGACCCGGACTTAGCCGTTCACTTGGCCGTTATCTGGCAAAGTGGAATTGTGGTTACAGGACGACCAATCCGTAGTGTGTTTAGGGAGATTAGTCCAGTTGATTATTTTGATAGTGCACTGCGTGACGTAAGTGATGCGGCAACCGAAATTATGGAGAATCCCGTATACACAATATTGAATTTGTGCCGGTTAGTTGGATATATGAGCGACGGTATTATTCTGTCAAAAGCCGACGGTGGGCGTTGGGCGATAGGTCATACTGATTCAATGTATAACCCCATAATAAAATGGGCGTTAGCTGAATACACCGGTTCTAGCGGAGAGAATCGAGAACCGCATAAAGAAGCGTTAACTAGTTTTGCGCAGGCCATGCTAGCGCGAATTGCGGCGTTACAGCGACGTAAGGAGGATTAAAATACTCCGTTCCGATTATCAGTACGTTTTACAAAAGCATATTATTAGCAATAAAATTGACGAAACCACCAACGGTCCCGCGGTATTTTTGCACGTGGTCCATTTGGTAAAAGGTGGTGGTCTCCGCAATATTGTTAACTGTGTCAGTGGTATCGAAGATAAAAATTGGTTTTTGCAAAGCCGTGGCGATGCCGAACTCAATGTTGGCCCCTTTGCCCCCCGGGAATACAAACACCAAGAAGTCGCAACTGGTAATTCCGCGTTGTTCCAGTTGGGCGATGCCCTTTAATGTGGCGAGGTCAGCATTTGGCTGTGCCTGGGTCCAGTCGAAGGTTTGGGTGGCACCCGCATCGTTCAGTTGACCGGCAATTTGCTGGACTAGTGGTACGTTGCGGAATGCCCCCGCTATGTAGAAATGCTGTGCGTTAAGTTTGTTCATGATGTTGTTTCCCTTACTTGTCAAATTAGTTACCCGTTGCCCTTAGTATGGTCCAGTTTGTCGTTTTGTCACGTGATTAGTACAATCGTAGTTAGTTTGGGATGATGTTGCGTATGGCACAACGACAGGTCGATTATTATCTCTCGGTTTTTGTTGCTGAAGATCTTTGGGAAATAGTCAGTCCTTAAGGGGATGAATGTATGCTTGATACTAATAGTCAATTATCTTACCAAAGAATTGGTACAGGTCAGCCGGTCTACTTCCTTCATGGTCTTGCGCTAGATAGTCACAGTATGAGCGCGGTGTACGAGCGTATTCTTAAATCTAATAGTTATGAAAAGTATTATATTGATCTACCAGGTATGGGATCTTCTCGGTCTGTTGAGGGAATTCATAGCAGCGTTGATGTTGTGAACCGATTGGCTGACTTTATTAAGAGTACTTCTAGGGGACGCAGCGTTGTCCTTGTTGGTCACTCATACGGTGGCTATCTTTGCTATGAGCTGGCGTGTCAATTGAGGTGTGTTAAAGGAGTCTTTGCCACTTGCCCTGTGATAATTGCCGATGAAAGGAAACGTCGTGTGGCCAGCCACAAAAACATTATTACTGGCGAGATGAACGTTGAGAAAAGTACTTCATTTACTGACTATGTTTCGATAAACGTACTAATTAATCCAGAAACTTGGCGTCAATATCAGCATAGTATTTTCCCCGGATTACGTAGTTTTAATCGGCCTTTTTGGGACGAAATTCAACAAACTGGTCGTTATGCGTTACCTGATGAGGCGGAAATTCCTCATCGGTTAAACGATCGGAATGTGCAAATACATACACTATTAGGTCATATGGATAACGTGGTGGGATACGAGGACCAGGTGAAAATGCTGCGCTACGTGGCGGGTAGTTGCGTTGACGTGGTGGAGCACGCAGGGCATAATTTGCCAATTGACGCGTTTGGTGCGGTTGAGAGTGCGTGGCATCATTTTAAACTGATGGCTGGTTAGATGTGGTTGGCAAATCTATTCAGTCTAGGTGTCCTACCAACGGTGATTTACAGTGAAAAAGGCTGATAAAATAAGGCTTACAGGAATTTTTTTACACCCAAAGTTGACACCGTGTCACCATACGGTATACTAAGTGTACTAACTCGGTGACACAATGTCACCCGAAAGGAGTGGCGCATGGTATTGAGTACGTTTAACCACATCGCGGTGGATAAACAAACCCGTGTACGGAACGCACTACTACACGAGTTTGTCGAGCATCCGCTGGCCGAGGCGCAGGTTGCGCGCATTGTCCAAGAGGCTGAGATTGCGCGTGGTGCGTTCTACAAATATTTCACCGACCTGACTGACGCCTACAACTATACCTTTGCGTTCGTGATGGGCGCGGTGCACCAGGGCGTCCCGGAACCTGCGCGGGGTGGTACGCCCGACGACTACGTTGAGTCGATTCGACGCTTCATTGATGCGGTTGATCAACAGGGGTTTCGCGAATTCGTGGCCATGTACTACCAGTACGACGAGGGCGTGGTTGGTGTTAAGCCGACTCCAGTTCTCGTCGGTGCAGACGGATCGCGGCGATGGGCCGTGGCGGTTCTGTGCCACCAAACGGTACGTGATGTCATTCTTGATCGGGCACACACGGACGAACGCTTAACGCAACTGCACGCGGCTTTGCAGAATCAATGCGGTTGAGTTCAACTATGCGTTTGAACGGTAATGTTTTTGTTGATGCGAGGGGGATAGCGTATGTTTTTAGCGTTAAAGGAAATTAAGAAGGAGAAGCTACGTTCGGGGCTGATTATAGCGATGATCGTCCTGATCAGCTACCTAATCTTCATCTTAACCAGTCTGGCTTTGGGCCTAGCGCAACAGAACACGGACGCGATTAGGTCGTGGAACGTGGACAAAGTTGTGTTGAACGCCGATGCGAATACCGACATGCGGCAGTCGTTCCTCAGCCAGCAACAGGTGGGCAAACTCACTAGCAAAGAGGCCTACATTGGCGAGACCACCGTGGTTGCGAAGGCCAAAGGGCGCAAGCAGTTGTCCGCTGTGTTCATTGGCCTCAAGGCTGACCAGTTTGTTGCTAAGAACGTGCAACTAACCAGTGGCCGCCGGGTCCGTGCTGGCCACGAGGTGGTTGTGGACGAGGCGTTTAAGCTTGCCGGTTACAAGTTGGGCAGCCGGGTCAAGTTGAATGCCGACGAAACCAAGTACACCATTGTTGGTTTTACGAAGGACGCAAAGCTGAATATTGCTCCCGCCGTGTACGGCCAGTTATCTACGTGGCGCGCGCTACGTGGGATGGCCAACGGTCCGGTAGCTAGTGCGGTGGTTTCGCGGAACGCCGACTACAAGAACGGACGTGCCGGGACGAAGACCTATACCACTGACCAAATCATTGCCAAGTTGCCTGGTTATCAAGCGCAGAACACAACGTTCGGAATGATGATTGGCTTCTTAATGGTCATCTCGTTAGTGATTATTGCGGTGTTCCTCTATATTTTGACCATGCAAAAGTTGCCGAACTATGCCGTTCTGCGTGCACAGGGCATTCCAAGCCGTGTGCTCGTGGGAGCGACGTTGAGTCAGTCGTTCATCCTGGTGGTGAGTGGTCTGATTATTGGGTCGTTATTGGCAGCCGTGACGGCGTTAGTAGTACCCGCGGCGGTGCCGATGGCCTTTGACATCCCGGCTTTGTCCGGCGTCGCGGTGGCGTTGTTGGTCATGGCGATGTTAGGCGCATTGGTACCGATTAAGAGCGTGCTCAGCGTGGATCCCGTTAGTGTGATTGGAGGTTAACCATGACAGCAATTTCGTTAGCTGGTGTGAGCCAGGTATTCGGTAAGGGCACGGCCAAAGTGCAGGCGCTCACTGACGTCAACTTTGAAGCCGAGGCGGGGACAATGACCCTCGTCATGGGGCCCTCGGGTTCCGGCAAGAGCACCTTCCTCACGATTGCGGGTGGCCTGCTCACCCCGACCAGTGGGGAAGTGACGGTCGATGGCACAACCTACTCTGACCGGACGAAGAAGGAGCGCGACGCATTGCGCCTGGACGCCATCGGCTTTGTACTCCAGGCGTACCACCTGTTGCCCTACCTCACCGTGGCGGACCAGTTTAAGCTAGTGGACAAGGTTAAGCCCGAGGGTAATTTAAGCAAAGATGATTTGGATAGGATTCTCGACACGTTGGGAATCGAGGACCTAGTGAACAAGTATCCCGACGAACTGTCCGGTGGGCAGCAACAGCGCGTGGCTATTGCCCGTGCTCTGTACCCCGACCCAGCCATTATTTTGGCGGACGAGCCCACCGCTGCTTTGGATAGCGAACGCGTGGCAGTCGTGGGGCAGCTGCTGAAGAGTCTGGCTGTCGACCACAACAAAGCCGTAGTGGTCGTGACCCACGATGTCCGCCTGGTCGACTTTGCCGACCGGATGTATGAGATCCGCGATGGTCAAATGACGCTGAAGTAACTACAACTATATTGATGATAGATACCGGCGGGGGGATGCACGATAGGCGCGTCCCCGGCCGGTATCTTTGTGTGTAATGGCGAAGTAAGTTAACTGGTTAAGTATATTGACCGCGGTGGGAAGTTGCTGTATGATATTGTTTGTCGTTAATAGTAATGATTACGAATTAAACGCGGAGGTCAGCAGTATGGAAAAGACTGATTTGTCGACGGCGCGGCGCAACATGCATAGTTCAAACATCAAAACGCGGAAGCGCGCACTGCGGACTTTGCATGAAGTTAAGCGTAATGCTAAGAAACAGAAGTAACAGTGATTAAGCACCCTGCGCGGAGGCGCGTGGCGGCAACCAACGGCCTGATCACCAGGAAATTCGGATAGGAAGGTGCACAATTGGCTAAGAAATCAAAGATTGCAAAACTCCGGCGGCAGGAGCTATTGGTCGCAAAGTATGCCCAACGGCGGCAGGAACTTAAAGCCGCGGGGGACTACGTAGGTTTGTCCCAGCTACCCCGTGATTCGAGCCCGGTGCGGTTGCATAACCGTGACCAACTTGACGGCCGGCCGCATGGGTACATGCGCAAGTTTGGCATGTCCCGGCTGAACTTTCGGGACTACGCGCATAAGGGCCAGATCCCTGGCGTGCGTAAGTCGAGCTGGTAGTTGAATATTCCGGTTGAGGTGGCGACGGTTACTTGCCCGTATATAAATAGACCGCACTACTCGTAACGCGTTTGGCGTGCGAGCAGTGCGGTCTATTTTTGTGCGCTTAAACCATGTACGTTGTGGAGGTTACTTGTCCGCCGGTGATTGTGTTTGCGCACAGTCCGCGCACAAGCCGTACAGCTCAACGTTGTGGCCCGTGATGCGGGCGCCCGGTAGTTGTTGGGCAAAGAAATCCTCGGGGCATAATTGTATTTCCTGGACGCGGTGACAGTTGGTACAGATGAAATGGTGGTGGTGGGGATGCTGATAATCACACTGAATTTTGACCACGGACCGTTCACTCTGGACCTCAGTTTCGACAACATCGAGCGCGGCGAATTCCTTGAGGTTGCGGTAAATGGTGTCATGCGACATCCCCGGGTAAAGCGTGCGCATGTGGGCGTCCACCGCGGTCACTGGGACGTAGTGGTTACTTTGCTGGCACAGGTAATCAATTAAAGTGCGCCGCTGCTTGGTAATGCGCAGGCCGCTATCCTTGATGCGGGTGAGTGCTGTCGTTTGGCTGTCCATCATCTAATACCTCCTTTGATGACACCGTCCGGCAAAGTTGTGCCTGAATCGTCATCATTACGATTTACGATTATAACACTAATTGTGCCGATTGAGATTAATTGTTGTGCTGCCCCGTACGGTGTATTGCTTGCCGTATAACGGGCTCACGTCGAGTTAACAACCAAGTATAAGTGAGGCTGGCAATTCCTGACTGCAGGTAGATATTCCAGCTAGCGGCAGTCGTGAAGTTCCGGAAGCTAAAAATATCTTTCGTGATTTCCATACCCATTTCGTGCAGTAAGTTCACGTGTTCCCCAGTGATCAGGGCCATGCCGATACCAAATGCAAAGATGATGAGCCAGCCCAGTAGGTAGGTGATCCCGCGACGTAGTTCCACGATGGGGCGGCCGTGTTTGTCCTGTTTATCAGTCACCCTTATTTGCGCACCGGCTGCCTGTAACCAGGCGGCGCCAACGCCCACAATAATTGTCAGTATTACCAGCATCAATGCTGGACGAGCCTTGAATAGTGCCTGGATTCCCATAATTAAACTATATGCGGGGATTAACACCGCTTCCCAACGTGAAACCTTCTCCATGCGTAACGCGTTGCGGGTAAATATCAGTACACCCACAAGCAAAACAATGATTCCGACCATCTGACGTAACTCCCGTTGAAAGTATTTAGTGCTGATTATACTCGATTATTGTGGAGGCGTGTTGTCAGCATTGTTCCACGTGAAGCATTTTTCAGAACATTTTGACGCGCTAATCTTGAAGGTGAAAAAATTTGACACCCAAGATAACACCTGCCATAATCACGTTATATAAACAGGACGGCGATGATGAGATGAGTAAGCCAGATACCCGACGAAGAGAGCCCACGAATTGGTGCGAGTGGGAACGGGTAGACGGCTGAATATGGTCTTGGAGCAACAATGGGCAGGTACCCCGTATAGTACCAGGCTGTGTTAGCAGCCTTGAAGGCGTTCAGGGTGACCTGGATGCGAAGTGCCAGTGGTAGCACGCGGAAGCGGCCGGCAATCATCAACTTGATGGTTGTCGACCGCTTTTTGGTTCTTATCACCGTCGGACTGTTGGGTAGCAGGTATATTTTGAGGGGGAATTTGCAAATGAGGAAGAATATTTTGGCGGTAGGCTTTGCCGCAGCGGCCGTTGCGTTGATTCTGGGAGCGTGCGGAGCCAAACAAACAAGTAGTAAAGCGCCTAAGCAGGTTTTGCGGTGGACGGAGGCAACTGAACTGCCTACTGACGATCCAGCACAGGCTACGGATACGTTAAGTTTCAACGTATTACTCAATACGCAGGAAGGGTTGTACCGTGCCTCCGATAAGGGGCAGAAAACCAACCTGGCTTTGGCCAAAAGTGTACAGGTTAGTCCTGACGGCAGAACATACAAAGTAACACTGCGGAACGCTAAGTGGAGTAACGGCGACCCCATCACGGCGCAGGATTTTGTGTACGGGTGGCAACGGGTGGTCGACCCAAAAACTAAGTCGCAGGATGCATTCTACTTTTATCAGGTGGCAAACGCGCAGGAGGTTAACACCGGTAAAAAGCCGCTTTCGGCCCTGGGGATTACCGCGCAGGGGAGTAAGCACCTGACTATTAAACTCACCAAGCCAGTGTCCTACTTCAAGAAGCTGCTGGCCTGGCCGTTGTTCTTCCCACAGAACAAGCAGGCCGTGGAGAAGTACGGCAAAAAGTACGGCACCAACTCCACTGCGCAGGTTTACAGTGGGCCGTTCAAACTGGCCAAGTGGACGGGTTCCAACGATTCATGGCAGCTGGTCAAAAACAACCAGTACTGGGATAAGCAACATGTGAAACTAAGCACAATCAAGGAGCAAGTGGTCAAGGATGCGAACACCGGCCTGAACTTATTTGATACCGGCAAAGTGGATGAGACGGTGCTCTCTGGAGAAACCGCCGTGGCTCAGGCGAACAACAATGAACGGGTGGACCGCCTCAGTTCCAACCTAACGCGCGTCGACCTCAACGAAAACAAGGTACCGGCGTTTAAGAACGCTGATGTGCGGCGGGCATTTTCCTTAGTAGTCAATCGACAGGAGATTGCGAAGCACGTGCTACAGGACGGGTCACGCGGTGCCATCGGGTTCACGCCAATTGGTTTGGCCACCGGTCCGGACGGGCAGGATTTTGCTAAATCTAGCAAAGTAGCTAGTGGCGTTGATTACGACTTAAGTAAGGCCAAGGCGTTGTTGGCAAAGGGTCTGGCGGCTACCAACACAAAGAGTTTAAATCTGACGTTACTCACGAACGACGCCGAAACTACTAAGAGCGTGGCAGAGTACCTCCAAAACCAGTTTGAGCAACTGCCTAACGTCAAGGTAACGCTCAAGTCAATTCCTAACGCCCAGCGATTACAGTTACAGACGTCGGGAGACTACGACCTGGCCCTAACAGCTTGGCAGTCCGTCTTTGGGGATCCGATCAACTTCCTCGACATTTGGTCCAGTGATTCGAGCTATAACAGCAGCCAGTGGCATAACGCTGAGTTTGACCAGCTACTGGCCGACGCGGAAAACAAGTACGGCAACAACGCCACCAAGCGCTGGCAGACGCTGGTTAAGGCGGAAAAGTTGCTGATGAAGGAACAAGCCACAATTCCACTGTTCCAGTCCAATAGTCGTCAGTTGTTAAAGTCTAAGGTCAAGGGTGTTAATTACAACCCGTCTGGTGTGCCGTACGACTGGAAGTCGGCATACATTGCGAATAAGTAAGGTTGTTTAAACAGGTAGTATGTAAGCCGGCGTCCATTCAGGGACGTCGGCTTTTGTGTCCAGCATTATTTCCCGGGAAATAGTTCATGTGGAGTTAGCCGGGTCGCAATCGTGTATGATGACTATTCACTTCCAGGAACTTTAAAACAAAGTTGGAGTTATACGAGGCTGAGAATAAAAAGAACGCCACCAGTTTGGTTTGAGAACTGGTGGCGTTATTCTATATCTACAAATGAAATTTTACTCGTTTGCTGGTGGTACACCGTTACCGTGCTGGTTTTGGGTACCTGGCTGGATTCGTGTGCCTGACTGGTTAGGCTGGTTGACCATGTACTCGCTAATGTAGTTAATAATCTGGCGATTCTGTGGCAGGTCACTGTGACTGGCGTCGTCGCCCGATACGGTAATCTGCGTGTAGTGCTCCACCTGAGTTTGGAAAATATACTTTCCGGCCAGTACACTCGCGATTGGGACCGTACCGTCACCATCAAGGTTTTCGGTGCCGGCGAGGGAGAAGACCGTCAAGCTTGATGGTAGCTTTGTGCGACTATCAATCATGTCCTGTAACATCTGTGTGCGGTTACTGTCGTTGCTTTCCTCCAAGTTGTATGGAGTGCCGATCGTCATCAGGCGGGTCATGCTAACGTCGTCGCTACTATAGTATTTTTCTAGGAACAGGGTGAAAATGAGTCCGCCGTTACTGTGACCGATCCCACGAAAACGGTTGAAGTGGTAGGTGGACGCCAACTTTTTAAAGGCGATGTTAAACCATTCTGCTTGTTTCTTAATGTTGTTGTAGCCGTCCGCGTTGTTCTGGAATGCGACCACGATGTATGGCTCGTTATCGCGGGCGGCGATGCTGCCGGTGTAGGTGAGGGAGCCATCAGTTTTGACCGTAATCTTCAGCAAACTATGGCCAGAGGTGCGTTGGTTGAGCTCGGTAATCAGAGTGTTGAAGCGATTCTGTGTGGCCGAGCTCCCGGGAATCAGGATGATGGGCTCCATCCGTGAATTATGCACCACCTTGGCCTCACTGACGTTGGCGTGCATCCAGTGCACGGCCGGCCAGCTGATACCGGCAATGGCCCCGATGACCACAATTACCAGTAAGATTTTACGCCACTTTGCTTTAATCATCGTATTCGCCCCCGTTCTGAATCTGCTGTGCCGCCCTGTCAGCGATACGCACGAACGGCAAGTATATGAGCACGGATAACGCCAAGCAAAGTAGCGCAACCACTAGTGCTGCCCAGCTACCGTTGGTGCCCAAAAACGCTTGAAACGGTCCTGGAGCCGTTCCGGGAACGTTATATACCGCTGCTGGCATAATGTGGGTCTTAATTGCTGCCCAGGCGAGTGTCATGCTGGCCATTGGGGCCACCATGTACGGTATGAGCATGATGGGATTGAGTAGTAAGGGGTAACCGAGGAACATTGGCGTCCCGACGTTGATGATAATTGGTACCAACGCTACTTTGGCGAGTCGGCGGTGTTGACGTTGCCGGCTCACCCAGAGTATAGCAATGATTAGTCCCAGCGTCATACCAACGCCACCGAACATGGCGAACGGTTGGTAAACGGTCCCCATACTAACTGGATACGGGACGTTGTTCAGACTGGCGTGTGCGAGTGCATACTCCAAATTGGCGCTACTTTGCGTGTTGGCTAGGGCAGGATTGAGCGGATTAATTGGTCCGGGGACGCCGAACCAACTCAATAGGTTGTTGAGACTGGTGTTCGCGGCAATGCGGATGATTGCGTGTGAAGACCTGCCGGTAATCAACGAGGTGGTGCTGTAGATAATACCGGTAAGTCCGCTGGATGCCAGCTCGTACAGCGCGAGTCGCAGCAGGGCGCTCGCGGCAGTAATCAGTGCAAGCAAAGCTGTGACCGGTACCGGGCCAACTTTGCGTTTCAGGTGCCAATCGTGGCTAAACAACCACCCCACAACGGTTCCCAGTAGGACACTGGCAAAGACGCCCCGGATGCCGAGGTTGGGCAGGTTGATGCCGACCACGCCAGCATTGCTAACGGTTGCGTTCAGAATCAGAAAGCTGACCGTGCTGGTGATTGCGGCGGCATATTGGGGGCGCCCATGCAGCGCGGTAACGTTGAGGGCCATGAAGTATGCCAGCGCCAGGGCGACAATGCCGATTGTGAAAGTGCCAACAACGTTCAGACCGTTATGAATCGTGTTGAAGTAGGGGATATGGTTGGGTAGATTGTATATTTGTGCAAAGAAACCATCGCGACTAAAGGTGCTGAGTGTGAGGGCGCGGACCCAGGTGCCCACTAAGACCAAGGGCATAATGTTAATGAGTGTTTGTTGTAGCGCGTGGTACGGCAGCCAGTGGCCCAGACGGGCGGACTGGCGAACAGCAAAGTTGGCGCTACGATCCCAGAATGTATGCATGGCAATTCCTCCATCGTCGCCGTAAGTGTACCAGATTTATCTGGTCGTGGCGATTGATGAGTGGCGGTGTTAAAAAACGTTATTAAAGGGTAGTGCACATTCCCGTTACACAAACTTCTACGAACGGTTACTGGCAAAGCATATTTTCTTCACAGGCTCCGGGCATAATGATTTACATAGCAACGAGGAACCCAGACCTCGTTACTACCCACAAACTTCTTCTTCATAAATTGGTAACCGGCTTGCCCAGAAGCCGGTTACCCCTCCCTCATCGGCTCCCGCGTCCCAGCGCGGGGGCCGTGTTTTGTGCTGCGCAGCCTCTTAGCGCTTAGAGGGTGCCATTCGGAGGCTGTAGTGTTAACTGGTTTGATAGTAGTCAGAACGAGTACGGTGGCGTGTAGCCCTTGCCCGCTTTAGCGCGTATTCACCACCGAGAGATACATATCCCTACCAAATATCCGTCCCAACAAGTGTATACTATTCATCAACAAGGGGGGCTCGCCAATGCCAACAGATTGTGTTATTTGCCAGCGAATCCAAATGATTCAGGCTGGTACCAATCCTTACTTTGTTTGTGAACTATCCACGGGTTACGTGGTTCTCGGAGATTCGCAATATTTCCCGGGTTATACTATATTCCTGGCAAAAGAGCACGTGCATGAACTGTACCTAATGCCGAAGCAGCAAAGGGTGCAGTTTATGCTGGAAATGAGTTGGGTGACGGAGGCTTGTGCGCAGGCTTTTGATGCCGACAAGATGAACGTCGAAATGTTAGGCAATGGTGATGCGCATGCACATTGGCATATCTTCCCGCGCCATGATGGCGATACACCGCGGCCCGGACCGGTATGGTGGGTGGATCCAGCGGTAATGTATGCCGACGAGACCGCGCCCACGCCATCCCAACTGGTGGATGCTAAACGGTCGCTGGCGATTGCGATTCAGCGGGTGTGCCAACGGGAATCATAAGAAGAGGGGTTTACGTATGGTGACAGAACGAGCAGACCAAGGAGTACATAAAGCGTTAATCGTGATTGATATGCAGGTTGGCGTCAGCCCGTTGTACCATGGCGATGATGTGCGGTCCCGCATTCGTGAGCGGGTGGATACATTCCACCGCGCGAACAAGCCGGTGATTTTTGTTCAACATACCGACGAAGACTTACCGCTCGGATTGCCCCAATGGCAGCTAGTAGCGGGGCTCGGCCAGCAACCAAGCGATTTCTACGTGCGTAAAACGCACGCGGATTCGTTCTACCACACGAATCTCACGGACGTCCTGACTAGCGTGGACGCACGGACTATTGAAATATGTGGGGCAGAAATTCCGTACTGTCTGGATGCGACCATCAAGGCTGCCTTTGACCGTGAATACCACATCGAGTTGGCCCATGGTACTGTGTCCATGACGGAGCCCGTGGGACAGTCAATTCCCACAAAGTTACTTGTGGAACATTACCACCAAGTTTGGGATGGTCGGTTTGTTACTTACATTGAAGATTAGATAGGGGCGGCGGAAGATGACGGATATTACTGTGGGCGTGCTTGCTCACGTGGACGCCGGCAAAACGACGCTATCAGAGGCGCTGCTGTACCGGGCGGGAACCTTGCGCGAGTTAGGGCGTGTGGACAAAGGTGACGCTTTTTTGGATCCGGATACCGTGGAGAAGCAGCGTGGGATCACCATCTTTACGCACCAAGCCCAGCTCCAGTACAACAACGTGCCACTGACCTTACTGGATACGCCCGGACACGTCGACTTTGCGGCCCAGACCGAACGCGTTTTAAGCGTGTTGGACTACGCGGTGTTGGTTGTGGCCGCACCAGACGGGGTTCAGGGGTACACCCGCACGCTTTGGCGATTGTTGCAACGTTACCGGGTACCCACGTTCATCTTTGTTAACAAAATGGATGCTCCGGGGACCGACCGTGCCGCTATTATGCAGGCACTCCAGCATGATTTGGACGCGGGCTGTGTCGATTTCACGGACGCACTAACTGACGAGGACTACGAACAGATTGCGCTACAGGATGACGAGGTGTTGGCGGACTATCTGGAGCAGGGCAAAGTCGCACCAGACACCGTTACGGCAATGATTGGCCGGCGGCAGGTTTTCCCCTGCTACTTTGGTGCAGCCCTCAAGCTGGCAGGCATCGATGAATTATTAACTGGGTTGACCACCTGGACTAAGTCTCGGTCGTGGCCGGATGATTTTGGTGCGCGTGTCTTCAAAGTCAGTCACGATGAACGCGGTGAGCGACTCACTTGGCTGCGCGTCACGGGTGGTGCTTTGCACGCCAAGGACATTGTGGTTGATGGTGAGAAGGCCAACCAGCTCCGCGTGTACAACGGGGCCAAGTTCACGGTTGTCCCGGCAGTGTCGGCGGGTTCGGTGTGTGCCGTTACCGGTGTGACTAGCGCGGCGGTGGGGCAAGGATTAGGTGCCGAGCCGGACGCCTTAAGTCCGTTACTCCAACCAGTACTGACGTATACGGTGACGACCGGGAGTGCTGATCCCCATGAGTGTTTGCTGGCCATGCAGCAGTTGGCGGGTGAGGACCCGTTGCTACGGGTAACGTGGGTGTGCACACTGGATGAAATTCACGTCCAGGTGATGGGTACAATTCAACTGGAGGTCCTGCAGCAACTGCTTTTGGCTCGGTTTGGGCTCGACGTTTCATTTGTGCAGGGCGGCATCATTTATCAGGAGACGGTGACCGCACCGGTTGAAGGCGTCGGCCACTTTGAACCTTTGCGCCACTACGCGGAGGTACACCTCATGCTCACGCCGACCGCGCCAGGGAGCGGCCTACGCTTCGCCAGTGACTGTTCTGTTGACGTGCTGGCAAGTAACTGGCAGCATCAGGTGCTGACGAGCTTAGCGGCAAAGGAGCACCGCGGGGTACTTACGGGTGCGCCCATCACGGATATGACGATTACGTTAGTGAATGGTCGGGCCAGCAACGTCCACTCCGTTGGTGGCGACTTTCGGGAAGCAACTTGGCGCGCCGTACGGCAAGGGTTGATGATGGCTCGGGAGCAGGGGCAAAGTCAGTTGCTGGAACCCTGGTATGCGTTTCAACTGACGGTTGCTGGGGATCAAGTTGGTCGTGCGTTGAACGATATTCAGCAGATGCACGGCGACTTTGATTCGCCGAATGATGTAGCGGGGATGGTCACCATTAGTGGTCACGCACCCGTCGCGGAAATGCAGGACTATGGCCAGCAGGTGCGGGCATATACGCACGGGCGGGGACAGTTTGACTGCGTGGTGGATGGTTACCGTCCTTGCCATAACCAGGACGAGGTGGTGGCCGCTGCAGACTATGCGCCGGTTAGTGACCTCGATAACACACCTGACTCGGTCTTTTGTGCGCATGGCGCTGGCTACCCGGTGCCGTGGGACGAGGTACCCCGCATGGCGCATGTGGACTATCAGAGCTAGTGGGTGAGCGGAAATGTTTCACGTGGAGCATTGCGCGTATGGCGCCACTAATGGCTTTAGGGCTGCCCCGACGTTGGGTTGATTCAATTTAGATGGATAGGGAAAATGCAAATTAAAACGTTAGACAATATCAATAATGTTCAGATGAGCCAGTTAATGGCAATTTGGTTGGCGGGTAATTTACAGGCTCATGATTTTGTGCCGGCGGCGTTCTGGCAAGAAAATGCAGCTGCAGTGCGCAAATCGTTGCCCAATGCGACCATTACTGTTGCCGTCAACCCTGATGGTCAGATAGTGGGTTTCATTGGTCTTCAGAAAGACTATATTGCCGGACTTTTTGTTGCGGCCAAGTACCAAAATCAAGGGATTGGGCACCAACTGTTGGCTTTCGTGAAGCATCAGCAAACTGTATTGGTGCTGGATGCCTTTGAACAAAACACGGGTGCAGTGCGCTTTTATCAGCGTAATGGCTTCGTGATTGCCGAACGCCGAGTCGAAGGTGATACCCACCAAACGGAATACCAGATGGTTTGGCATCGGTGAAGGCAGTGCTGTAACACGCGAAACACAAAATGGACAGCTTCAGCGAGGCTGTCCATTTTAATTACGCAGGCAATCCTGTAAGCCACACACCGTGATGGTTGTGGACACGATACGATGGAAAACAGGATCGGCGCATCGAGGTATAGCCCTCCCGCTTAGTAAGCCAGTAACCCCAAAGCAATGGTGATGGCCGCGGGTAGTGCCTGGACTAGGAAAATTTTCTTGGTGGCGGTCAATCCGCCAAAGATGCCCACAATCAGCACGAAGAGTGCCAAGCCCAGTTGTGCCATCACTTTGACCTGACCGGCAGGCAGAAATGCGGACGCTACCAGCAGGGCACCCAGCATACCGTTGTAGATACCCTGGTTTTTGAGGGCGGTTTGGGCTCCGGACTGGGCCACAAATTCAGCGTCCATATCAAACGCGTTAGCCTGTGTTGATTGGGAGGCAAACATTTCTAGGCCCATAATACCTAGGTGCAAAACTCCCAGTGTAACGATTAGAATTGTGAAAACTGTGTTCATAGTTAAATACCTCGCAAGTGTTTTTTTAATTGATGACAACCGTTATTATACGCCGCGCGTACAGCAGCGTCACCTTTGTGTTGAGCTGATGCCTTGCTAGCAGTACAATCGCCTTTAAGGACAAATATTGACGAAGGACAGGCACTACATATGCGTATTGAAGAAGGATACATGCCGTTTCGCGGTTACCAGACGTATTACCGCATCGTGGGGGAGCCCAACCCGGACAAAGCACCGTTGTTACTGATTCACGGCGGCCCGGGTTCGTCCCACAATTACTTTGAACTAATGGACGACTATGCTGAGACTGGCCGCCAGCTGATCATGTACGACCAGGTGGGCTGTGGTAAATCCTCGCTACCGGAGGATGAATCGGTGTACGTCAAAGAAACGTGGGCGGCCGAACTCATCGCGTTGCGTGAGTACCTGCACCTAGACGAGGTGCACATGTTGGGGCAGTCATGGGGCGGGATGCTCGAAATGTACTACCTGACCAGCTTTGACCCCCAGGGTATTAAGAGCGTCATGATTGATGGCTCGCCGGCGTCCATCAAGCTGTGGACGCAGGAGCAACACCGGCTGATTTCGTACTTGAGCTACGAAGACCGCGAGGCGATTGCTGAAGCCGAGCGTACCGGTGACTTCACCGGCCCGAAGTATTTGGCCGCCAACGACCGTTACATGGAGCGGTACTGCTGGGATGATCCCGACGAGAACTCTCCGGAACCACTACGCCGTCCCACCAACGGGCAACGCGCGAGCCGCATTGCTGAGGGGCCGAACGAGTTCACCGAGAACGGCACCATCAGCGACTTTGAAGTTACGGACGAGCTGCACAAAATCCACGTACCCGTGCTGGTGACTAACGGGACCGACGATTTGTGCACTCCGCTCATTGCCAAGTCGGTGTACGATCACATTCCTGGCGCTAAGTGGCACCTGTTTGCGAACAGCCGCCACCTCGCATTGCTCGACCAGCACGATGAATTTATTGATGTTCTGGATCAGTGGCTAACCGCCAACGATTAAATGCGCGGTTAACTATGGTAAAGGCCCCCACGCGGCGTGCACCCGATGGTGTGCGCGGCGTGGGGGCCTATTGTATGCCTAATGTACGTAGACGGTGATGACCGTGACGAGGCCAAAGACAATCCCGGGCAAGTTGGAGATGATTACGGGCCAATCCTTATAGGTTTTGTTCCAGCCGTAAGCTACCCATAGGCAGGCGTTAATGGATGCGACCAGTGGTTGAATGGGTGATACGGGACTACCAGAAAAGTTGGCGATAATCTGCGGGATGTACGATATGTACATCGAGATACACATAATCGTTGCCACCTTACTTAAAATCTTGAGCCGTTTAACCCGTTTGGGGTCCACCGCCTCTTTGCCTTCTGGATATTTGGACGTATCAATTCGCATATACGCGCTGCCTCCTTAAATAATTAATTGGTGCTAAATATAACACGGATTGGCGTGTGAGGCAAGTGCGAGCGGCAACGGGGTGCTGATAAATAACGGTGATTAGGCGGACTGATTCATGCTAAATCGGTGTCGGTAGACTCGTCGGTAAGACGGTCACGCCCGTTATTCTTCGACTGATATAAATAACGGTCACTGCGTTTAAAGAAGTTGGTGGCACTGTTATCGTTAGGGTTAGCGACTGCCAGGCCGAATGAAGCCGTCACCTGTAGTTGCCCCTCTGTTAGTGGGATGGCTAACGTTTTAAGCGCCAGCTGGCAGTCATGCACAACTTTGCGGGCTGTATCCAAGGACGTGTTGGGCAACAGTATCGCGAATTCCTCGCCGCCAGTGCGGTAGAACTTGTAGCTGTCGTTTTGATTGCTAAGTAGCTGCTTTAGCTGGCGGGAAAAGGCGATGAGGGTCTGATTACCCATGAGGTGGCCGTACGTATCGTTAATCTGCTTAAAGTGATCCACATCAATGGTGATCAGCGCTAGGGGGTGATCGTCATGGTTATCGAACGTGTCATTAAGGTCGCTCCGGAAAGTTGCCCAGTTGCGAGCATGCGTGAGGGCGTCATATTGCACCTCGTGCGTGAGTTTGGCCAATATTCGCTGGTCGTGTTGGACGTACTGGTCAAAGTCCCACAGGGCGAGGTACGCCCATACAAATGCGATAAAGTTGGCAATCGCGAGCCCGAGTGGCAAAGGCCGGGGCGCGCCAAGGTACATGGCAACCCAGAAGATGGTCCCGACAACAATTGCGGGCAAGATGTATAGCCAACGCTGGTTGGACCATAATTTAGCGTACCAACGTTCAGCATAAATCAGGAAACACGCACACAGAAATAGCGTCCAATTAGTGATAGTCATTGCGCCCGTTGAAATGTAGGTAGTAGCGGCCACTAACTGGATAATAGCAAAGCCAACCAGGTTAGATGTTAGCAGGTTTGAATAGATGAGGATGGTGCTTTGTACGTTGACGAACGCCCAAAATAGCATCGTGTTGCTGGCGGTTCCGTACAGGTAGCGCATCAGGATAACCATGAGGCATATGTAAATCAATAGGGGGTACACGGACTGTGCGCGGCCTAGCGCGCGGGAACTCACGACGCGCTTGCGTGTGCCCGCATCGATTTGTGCGTAGACGGAAATAAACCCCAGCATACTAATGATAACTATGAAGATAGTAGTAATGTATGGTGCAAAGTTCATCGTGTGCCCCCCAATGGCTAATTTTATCCGACCCAAGTCACTTCAACATAGGCTATGACGCGGGATTGGTCAATCATTTTCTGATAATTTGTCCCGTTTTTCAAATTAGGGTTTAACTGGATGACCATAATATGCCCCATCGTGGGTAGCCAGTACCTGGGTATGTATGTCAAGATAGTGAATGGTTAAGGTGACCAGTGTGTCATCACGGAGTGATAGCGGCATGTCTGAGGTTGACGATTAGCCCCACATTGCCGCCATAAACTAACGAGTCGAGGGTAAATTAAGATGCAAATTTCAAAGTCGCGGGCGAACATCATGCTGTTTGTGGCTGCCATCATCTGGGGAGCAGGATATATATGGTCCAAGCAGGCCACTAACGCGGGGATGCACGCCGGATTAATCAACGCTATCC
The DNA here is from genome assembly GCF_001591865.1 of Lacticaseibacillus pantheris DSM 15945 = JCM 12539 = NBRC 106106. Taxonomy (NCBI): domain Bacteria; kingdom Bacillati; phylum Bacillota; class Bacilli; order Lactobacillales; family Lactobacillaceae; genus Lacticaseibacillus; species Lacticaseibacillus pantheris. The sequence continues at coordinate 6,482 of NZ_BCVS01000002.1, read as the reverse complement.
GCGGATTTATCTACGCCGGCCTGGTGTATTTACTGTTTCATCGGGCGGTGAACCACATGTCGCAGTTGGATTTGCGCATTGGCCTCACTGCCGGGATCATCAATTTCCTGGGTTACCAGATTCAGACGGTCGGGTTGATGTACACCACACCGGCGAATAACGCGTTTCTTACTGCTATCTACGTCGTGATTGTACCGTTCGTGGTGTGGCTGTTTTTCCATCAGCGGCCGGAGCCCAAGAGTTACTTAGCCATTCTAATTTGTATGGTGGGGATGGCCTTCTTGACTAACGTAGTGGGCCACGGACTGACGCTGCACTTGGGCGACCTACTGACTATTCTGTCCGCATTCTTTTATGCACTACAAATCGTCTACTTTGGGATGTCCGCTACCCAGTCCAACCCGTGGACTCTGGCCTTCCTGCTGGGGTTAACACAGGGGGTGCTAGGCGGCGCCTGGTCTTTGCTCTTTGAACGGGGCTCATATGCCAGTGTTAATTGGCAAGCGGGGCTCGTGCCGGTCATTATTTTGGGCCTCGCGTCCTCCTTTGGTGCTCAGACCCTGCAGGTTTTGGGCCAAAGGTTCACCGACCCCACGCCGGCAGGTTTAATCCTGATGCTGGAATCGGTGTTCGGTAGCGTGTTCTCCGTGGCTTTTGGCTTTGAACCCTTTACGTACAACCTGTTAGTCGGTGGAGCGTTGATTATTGTGGCGTTGCTAATCATGCAGGTAGGGCTCCGACGATTATGGCGGGTGCGGCGTCACGCGGAATAATTTCCCGGGAAATAATGGCGATTACGATGGATAATGAGACGCAACCGTCGTACGCGCGTATTGTCGGCACGCGGCATGCATATTGCCACTCCCAGTTGCGCAACTATAGGTGGAAAGTAGCGACTTTACCCGCATAAGTTGCTGGTGTTACGCACTTGGCGCGCTCATACTGATAATAGATAAAGGAAGGGTGTGATGGTAATGAAGTTTGCGGACCAAGTAAAGCAATTACGTACGGAGCGTGGGTGGTCACAAGATGAACTGGCTGCCAAGGTGTTTGTTTCACGGCAGGCCGTCTCGAAGTGGGAAAACGGTGATGGTAATCCTGATCTGGAAACAGTGGTCAAGCTTGCCAATCTATTCGGCGTGAGCCTGGACGAGTTGGTGCTAGCCACACCGGTAAAAACGGCCACGCCCCAAATTGATGAACGACTGTACACGTACGACCCCATTAAGGGTGAGTACGTTCGGCGTCCACAAGAGTGGAATTTTTGGCGCTTTGCGTCCGCGTACTGGTGGCTGGTCTTCCCGTTGGGCGGATTTATTACCTGGATGGTGAACAAAGTATGGTGATCAATCACCGTTGGGGGTAGGACGTTTGTATTTGCGGCAACCGGTTGTCGGCGGTATAGTAAGTTGAGATAACGGTTTTGGGAGGCTGCAATGCAGACTGCAGAAGATATTTTTGAGGCCATCATGGCCGACCCCGATAATGAGCAGTTTACGGCTGCGGGGATTGAACCGCTGTACCACGTTGAGCCAGCGGCAACGATTATGATTGTTAGTCAGGCCCCTAGTCGTCAGGCGCAGTTAGCGCGGACGTACTGGCACGATCCCAGTGGCGACCGCTTGCGGCAGTGGATGGGTGTTAGTGACGATGAGTTTTACCACTCCGGTAAGATTGCCGTCGTGCCTTTGGACTTCTATTACCCGGGCAAGGGCAAAAGTGGTGACTTGCCGCCCCGCAAGGGATTTGCGGATAAGTGGCATGAACCGTTGTTTGCGTTGATGCCCCACGTGCAGCTAACCCTATTGATTGGCGCGTATGCGCAACGGTATTACTTGCCGCAGCGTCAACGCACGTTAACGGCTACTGTGCAGCACTACGCGGATTACGCGCCATATTTCCCGTTGGTGCACCCATCGCCACTCAACTATGGTTGGCTCCATAAAAACTCGTGGTTCGAGCAGGACGTGGTGCCGGCTTTGCAACAACAGGTGCGGTCATTATTACAGTAACCTGGGAATTACTCCACACAGAAAAAGTGGTTCAGCATTGCGCATGCTGAACCACTTTTTTGATATGCGTAGTGATACGCTTACTGACTGATTACAGAACAAAGTCCAAGATGATCCAACCCATCACGCCCAGTATCGCTAAACCAGCAAAGTTAAGGGCGGAGAAGCCGAGAAAGAAGCGTCCTTGGCCGTGGTTACCAAAGTCGGTGTACTCTTTGAACACCAGCAAGTTGCACATCGAACCCACCACGGTGCCCAAACCGCCAATGTTAGAGCCCAAGAATAGGGCTTCCTGGAAATTGGTGAATTTCCCAATCAGCACCGTTGACGGTACGTTGGAGATAAATTGGCTGCTAACCAGGCTGGTGAGGTAGACGGAGTGCTCGCTGGCCATGAGTCCAGATACCAGCGCGACCACCCATGGCATTTGCCGGAGTACGCTCACGATGACGAAGAACCCCGCAAAGGTGAGAACGATGGCGTAGTCCACGTGGAGCATGATGTGTGGGTCAAACGCCAAGGCCAATACGATGGCGGCGATTGCGCCAACCCAGGACGGAATGAAGCCCAGTACACCAATGAAGATAATCAACGCTACTACGCAGGTGATGATAGTGGGCCGCTTTTGAATCCGGATATCGCGAACGGGGACCGATGGTAATGGTTCCTTTTTAATAAAGAAAATAAAAATTGTCAGTAAGATTAGGCTTGCGATTAATAGCGGAATTGACCAGGTAAAGAAAGTACCCACATTAATATGGTAATGGTTCATCAAAAAGATGTTGTGCGTATTACCGAAGGGGGTGAAGGCACTCCCGAAGTTAGCCGCCATGCCGATCAAGGTCACCGGCAGAATCTCTGGTAGCTTGAACTTTTTGGCGATGCGCAGGTATAGAGGAATCAGCGTGATGACGGTGACATCGTTGGTCATGAACATACCGGCTACCACCGCCAGGAGCACGAACATCCACGTCAGCTGCCGGGTAGATGTGGCCAGGCTGGTGAGTCGGTACGTAAAGTAATCCAGGATGTGGAGGTACTCAAACACCTGGATGATAATCATCATTGCAAGAATGGAGAATAGTGTGGAAAAGTTAATGTCTGCAAGGCGTGGCCTAGCAAAGAATAGACTAATCACTGCCAACACCGCGGTAATTTGGAGTACGTGGTCCTTGGCAATATTTTTGATTACGGTCATGGATTAACCCTCTTCGAAAATTGACTCAACGATAATATTTTGCACTTAAAAAAATGTGTGTACTACCGGGCTAGTGTAAAACTATCGTAAACATCGGGGCCATAATGTTTACAAACCAACGTATTTCCCGGGAAATAATAACGATGTGGAAGGCTAATAATCTCAGAATGGACGAAGGAAGCACTTTAGTGTAAGCTTGCCCAAACTAGTGGAGGAGCAATTAATGACAACAATCGACGTAATTGCTGAATATATTGATCAAAAACCCGCCGCGGCCAAATCATCCATGAATGATTTGTACCAACTCTTGTTGGCAATCATGCCTGGTGCCGAGCGCAGGATTAGCTACCGGATGCCCACGTTCTTTGTTGACGGCCAGCCGGTAGTCTACTTTGATGCACACGACGGTTATACCGGTTTCTACCCAACCTCAGCTCCCATTAAGGAATTTGAGTCTGAACTTAGTCAGTACCGGCATAGCAAAGGCGCGGTGCATCTGCCGTGGGATCAGCCCTTACCGGCACCTTTGCTTACCAAGATGGTGCAGTCGCGGATTGCCAGCATTAAGGCGGGCAAGGCACATCCCCAACGCGTCACTCGTGCTGCTGAGCCAATGACGGACGAAGTCGCTCAGGCGTTGGCAGCGGCTGGTTTGCGCGGACAGTACGATGCCCGGCCGTGGTATCAGCGTAACGATTATTTACGCTGGATTGGTGCGGCCAAGCAACCGGCCACGCGGGCACGCAGGTTGGCACAGATGTTGTCGGAGTTGCGCGCAGGTGATGTTTACATGCGGATGGCCTGGGGACCCCGCAAGTAGTATGACCAGACACAAATAGAGGGGACTTAGCCGCAACAAGCACGTTGCGGCCAAGCCCCCTCTATTTATTTAGCTAGTTATTGACATTAGTGGTAGCGTTGTGCGGATTAGTCGTTGGTTGCCGACATTTCGCTACTGTTAGCGGTGGTGCTGGTTGGGTTTGCGCTATCCTCGCGTTCCTCGATGGCACGTTCAGCCGTGTCGTCAGTCTTAAAGGACTGGCCGGACAGTTTAGCGATGAGGATACCACCAATCAGGCCAGCTGCCAGGAACGGAACAAAGTCCATTGAGATGGTGAACATCGGAATGTAGCGAGTGGCGAAGGCGTCGATGGTCTTGAAAAATGACATGTTAGCCAAGAACGGTGGCAGTGCGTGGATAGCATCCAGGATGGCGGGAATCAGGGTTAGGCCCACCGTCGTCCGGTAAACGGTACGCTGCTTGCCGATGAATGGGTGGAGCATCCCGAGCAAAATCATGGCCATTGCCAGAGGGTAGAGTAGCATCAGGATTGGCGTGGATAGGGCGATGATGGTGTCCAGGCCAAAGTTGGCAATCAGGAATGAGCATGAGCAGGTAAAGAGCAGGAACTTACCAAAACCAATCTTAGGAAAACGCCGACCCAGGTCTTGGGAGAAGGATGTTACCAGGCCGATGGAAGTGGTGAGACATGCGATGATGGCCATGGCTGCCAGGATGCCCGTACCGATGATACCAGTGTAGTGCGTCATGATGGCGCTGAAGGCAGGACCACCGTTGGAATAAACCTTGGTGAACTGGAGGGAAATAACACCCAGCATGATTAGGCCGAGGTAGATGAGGGCTTCAAGCCCCATGGAAAGCGCCCCAACTTTGGCCACGTCACTGGAACGCTGACCAGCCTTGAGAATACCGAAGTGCTTGAGTGCGGCCACGATGGTAACCCCAAAACCGAGTCCGGCTAGAGCATCCATGGTGTTGTAACCCTGCAGGAATCCGTAGGTGAAGTTGCTACCAGCCTTGGTGGCGTGGGTAGCGGCTGCCAGTGTGGAGCCGTCACCTTTGATTAAGAATGCTGCGATGAACACCGCAATCAGGAGAATCAGCAGCAGTGGGTTGAGCAGCTTACCAACGTAGTTCGGCATCTTGTCCGGGTTCTTCGATAGGAAGTACGTGAGGCCAAAGAAGATGGCGGAATAAATTAGTAGCGAAATTTGTTCGGACCCCTTGGGAATGAAAGGCAGGATGCCGATTTCAAAGGAAGTGGCGGCAGTACGGGGGGATGCGAACAGCAAACCAAGCGTTGCGTGCGTCGCGATGAGGAAGAAGAGGGCAAAAATTTTGCCGGCTGGACGCGCCAGTTGGTACATGCTGTCACTTTCGGTCATGGAGATGGCTAGGATGGCCAGCAATGGTAGCAGGATGGCCGTGATGATAAAACCAAAGGTGGCCGGAATCCAGTTACCACCAGCGGCTTGTCCGAGGTGAATGGGGAAGATCAGGTTCCCGGCGCCGAAGAAGAGGGCGAAGAGCATGGAACCGAGGGTTAAATATTGCTTTTTAGTGAGATGCTTTGTCTGTGATTTCATTTCCATAATGGTGACCTCCAAAAATAATAGCGTATTGAAACAATTGGGCGTAGGTGACTTGGCCGAGCCACCCGGACAAAAAAAGCGCCCTTAGTAAACCGTTAGTTTACTAAGGGCGCCATTGCGCTTTACCACCTTAATTCGTTTATCCGTCACCGAATAAACCTCGGAGAGTACGACCGTGACCGGTTCACGGTGATACTCCATTGCTGTAATGGGCGCAATCCCAGTCGCCACTTCCTTGCGGTCGCAGCAACGACTCATAGCCTACTTTCACCGGGTTAACGAGGTCGCTTCACACTGACCGCGACTCACTGACACGCGCTACCGATTACTCTGCTACTCTTCGTCTTTGTTTCAATTGATGTTGGTACTAAGATAAATTAAATAAATGTGAAAGTCAAGAGAAAAACCAAAAAAATCTCATTTGTTGATTCGACCATTGTGCGCATTACCATTTTTAGGACGAAGGTGGGGGCCGAACACGCGGGTGGGCTTTGGGACTGCGGGTTACGTGCCCTGCGCCGTAGGTTGCTACGGTAGTGGTCAACGACCGACGCTGCCTACCCTTACTGTGGAAACTACGCCTGTGGGTACGAAGCCTCCGCCCCAACGCCCGCCCAAGTTCGTGGGCTCTGATTCTGAACTCGCCTGCTATACACCTAAGTTAGTGCATGGTACAGGTTTCGCTATTATCGCAAACATGCGGTATCGTGTCGTCTAGGTGCGTTCTCGTCTCCTAGTCTTGGATTATGATACGCCTCTGAACGTAGCGATGAACATCTACCATTGGTCGTACCGGCGTGGTGGTGGAGTTTGAGCGGCTGGTCCCCACGATGGCTGTATGCCCGTAGTTCTGGTTGAATTAGTGCCAGTAGTGCGTC
>NZ_BCVS01000001.1:0-75231 GCF_001591865.1 Lacticaseibacillus pantheris DSM 15945 = JCM 12539 = NBRC 106106 | reverse complement strand
GCGTGAGGCTCACAGCTCCGGTCACGGGGGGCAGCCGCTCAACCGGAACCGCAACGCCAGTACTACCAGCCAATATTAGCGGTCACCGTGGAGCGGCCCACAAAGTCGCAGCACCCCGCAGCACCCCCACCGGCCAGAACCGCCACTGAACCATCACTGAACCGTCACACAAAGTTTAACCCACTGATGGTTGCCTCTGTGATACACTAAGAAACGAAGTATCGATCACAAGTATGGGGGCACAAGAATGAAAGAGTTCGCACAAATCCCGGCACAGCGTGTCGTGGGGCGTGTTTTCACCGAATCATCGGCTGACGAAAACGGCAGCTTTGAATCGGCGTGGGATGAATTTAACGAGGCGGGGCACTTCAAAGCCCTCGACCCACTAGCAGACGTGCCAAACCGGACCAGCGTCATCGTCTTTTCACCCTATGGTTCGATGCAGTACTGGATTGGTAGCGTCATCCCAGAATCGGCCAACGTTCCCAATGGTTATCAGGTGCTGAACCTGCCCGCCGCCACGGGTGCCGTCGCCGACAAAGACGTAAAGGGCATGATGACCAGTTTGCCGTTGGCCACCACGTATAATGAAGGCCTCGCCACTTTGGAAAAGGCGGGTTACCAACTACCTGAACACATTGGCCAGACCGACACACCGTACTACCTAGAACGTTACGATTTGAACAATCAGGGTGTCGCCCAGCGGGTGGAGTACACAATATACGCACGGCCGGACCAGCTCGAGGGCTTTGATGATATTGAATAGCATTAAAATTTGTTAAACAGCGGCACGAAAAAGTCATTAAAAAGCCGGCTACCATTCACGTGGTAGCCGGCTTTTGCGCACAACTCTTGGTCATAATGACATCATAGTTAAATGCAAGCATTGTTAATCGACAGATATTTGTTAAGGGGGTCGTTTAATTGTTAATGACGATGACACGAGTTGGCGTTGCACTCGGAATAATTGGTAGTGTGGTGTTAGGTACTGCGTTGGCGCATCAGCATCAGCGCAAAGTTGCGGTGGTGCCCGCAACCAACAAGCGTTAAAAACGAGTCGCCCCCCCGCAGAAACCGCCGTATAAGCAAACCCAAACAAGAATCCAAGTGCGGGATTCTCGTCTGGATTAACTTATACTCTGGTTTCTAACCGCGGGGTTCCACTCTCTGAAAATACGTACTTTCTGGAGCGTTAGCTTGAAGGCTGATGCTCTTTTTGTGTACCGGACCGACTTTGACGGCGATTGCCTTGTTCTACCAAGATGATTAGCTGATAATGGTAGCAAAAGCAAAGGGGGTGACGAAAGTATGCGTTTGTTAGTGACCGGTGGCGCGGGTTTTATCGGTAGCAACTTTGTCCGGTACGTCCTCGCACACGCGCCGACCGTGCGCATCGTGGTACTCGATAAATTGACCTACGCGGGTAATCGGGCCAACCTCGCCAGCCTCCCGGCGAATCGCTGCCAGCTGGTGGTGGGGGACATTGCCGACGCCCCGCTAGTTGACCGTCTGGTTGCTCAGAGTGATATGGTGATTAACCTGGCTGCGGAAAGCCATAATGACCGGGCGTTGGCGGACCCGCAACCATTTATTGACACCAATATTAATGGAACCTATACGTTGCTTGAGGCGGTGCGGCGGCATCGCGTGCGCTTCCATCAGGTCTCAACCGACGAGGTGTACGGTGATCTCCCCCTGCGGACGGATTTGGCGGACCCGCAGCACGCCGACACGTTTTCCGTGGAGTCACTGTACAACCCGTCGAGTCCGTACTCGGCTAGCAAAGGTGCTGCTGACCTCTTAGTGCGGGCCTGGGTCCGCTCCTTTGGCATTCAGGCAACCATTTCCAACTGCTCCAATAATTACGGTCCGTACCAACACGTCGAGAAGTTCATTCCCCGGCAGATTACTAACATTCTGACTGGTCGGCGTCCCGTATTGTATGGCGATGGTCGCAACGTGCGGGATTGGATTCACGTGCAGGATCATGTCGCCGCACTGTGGATGATTCTGCAACATGGGCGCGTGGGCGCGACGTACTTGGTGGGTGCGCACTGCGAACTGTCTAACCGGGACGTACTGGCGGCGATTCTCGACCGAATGGGGCGCCCAGCCGACGACTTTGAGTTGGTGGCCGACCGTCCGGGCCATGACCGGCGGTACGCGCTGGACAACAGTCTGTTGGTGAATGAGTTAGGCTGGCGGCCCCGCCACAGCGACTTTGCTCAGGGGCTCGACGATAACATCGCCTGGTACCGTCAGCATCAAGACTGGTGGTCCGGTAGCAAAGACGCCACGGAGGCCGAATACGGACGTCAATAAAACCCCAGCCGTGGCGAACGACTGGGGCGATGTGGATTATAAGTCGAGGTACATCTCGCGGTGGGGGATGCCCGCGTCCATGAATTCAGGGCGATCCGCAAAGTTGTAACCCAAAGCGGTGTAGAAGCCGGTTGCGTGCACCTGGGCGTCCAGGCGTAGCTGCTGGATGCCGTTGGCCCGGGCGTAATCACGCGCGGCATCCATAATCACGCGGCCGAGGCCGGTACCCCGGGCAGCTTTGCGTACCGCCACCCGCTGGACGTGAAGGCCGTACTCGGCGGGTAATAGGCGCAAAGTTGCTAACGGTTCGGCGTCGTCACCGTACACCACGATGTATAGGCAACGGCCCTCGTCATCGTCGACCTCCAAGTCGACGGGAACGTGCTGTTCAGCGACAAAGACTTCCTCCCGAATCTGCACGGAGTCTTGGTGAATGGTGCTGTTTAAATCCGTAGTATACTTAATGGTGGTCATTTTTCTTCTCCTACCGGCTAAATTGGTGTTAGGGCTACTCTAGCAACCAACCCGAGTAAAAGCAAGAACTTAAACTTTGTTGTCATCATCTTGCTGCGGCCGTGGGTTGTGGTAATTTATGGTAGGGTATTAAGTGACCCAGATACGTGGCGGCTTAACGCCATGCTGGCAACATTGCACCCCAAAGAATGTGAGGAACCAAAATTGATTGATGTACATAGCCATTTGTTACCGGGTATCGATGATGGCTCGGAAAACATGGAAATTTCCTTATCCCTTGCCCAGGACGCGGTGCGCGACGGCATTACGCACGCGCTCATGACACCGCACCACATGAACGGTCGGTTTACCAACCATCCGGCCGACGTCATCCGGTTAACGGATGAGTTTCAACACGAACTGGACCAACAAGGGATTCCTTTGACCGTCTTTCCTTCGCAAGAGGTACGCATTAACGGCGACCTCCTGACTGCGTGGGATAATCAGGACCTGATGACGACGGACGAGGGGGGGCACTACATGTTACTGGAATTTCCGCACGATGCGGTGCCGACTTTCACCGATGACATGGTCTTTCAGTTGGAGCAGCGCGGGGTCACGCCCGTCTTTGTCCATCCGGAACGGAACGAGGACCTGATGGCGCATCCGGAAAAGCTGTTTGAGCTCATTCAAAAGGGTGCTTATGCCCAAATTACGGCTAGTTCTTACGTTGGCACCTTTGGTAAAAAGGTGGAGCGGTTCGCGGAAGACATCATTGACCACGGTCTCGGCCACATGCTGGCGTCAGACGCACACCACATTAAGAATCGGGACTACGAAATGAGTGCGGCGTTTAAAAAGTTGATCGGTGCTTACGGTAATGATGTCGGCAAAATGTTCGATGACAACGCTAAGGCCATCGTTAACGGCGATCCGGTGCACCGGGTAGCGGAGACGCCCATCAAGAAGAAACGCTTCTTCCCGGCATACTAAGAGCAAGGATAGTGGTCAAGCCAGTGTACCCGGCGAGGCCACTTTTTTACGCCACAAGTGGGCCATATTAGTGTGGACTGTATACCTTCTACGTGGCAGGGTGTAAAATTTAACTAACGATTGACCAATTATCTGCGTCGGGTTGGGCCGACGTCATGAGCAAAAGCGGGGGTAAACGCAGTGCGAAAATGGTTGCGATATTTAACGGTGGGCATGGTGATGCTCGCGGCGGCGATGGTTTTGGGCGGATGTGGTCAAGGCGAAGCTACGTCCACAACGGCCAAGAACACACACACGGATGCTGCAGTTGTGCGTCTCGATCAGGCGGTCGACAAGCTGTTTAGTAACGATCAGCACAATTTACCCGCGGACAAGTTAACCGACAAGCAAATTCAGGCGGCGCACACGTTGTACAATAAGGCGGTTGCGCGCGGTAGTAAGTTAACTAACGCCGACGTGAAGTTAGTGAACCGGGCTGACCGGGACATTAGTAAGGCCAAACATTTTTTTGCGGTGACCAGCGGCCTAAAAGACGCGTTGGGTGACAGCCAGGTGATTGTGCCTGACTACAACGCGGATAATTTGGTTGCTGCCTGGGGGGATGTGTCTTCCTACAGCGTCTTTGTCACGAAGTATGGTGACCAAATGAAGCTGGTCAATCAGGAAGTTGCTGCCGTGAAGCTAGTGCAGAAGCTGTACGACGGAACGCTAGGTGATGTGACCAATAGTAACGGTACCGAGAGCAAGAACTACTCGGTTAAAAGTAACGTGACGGCCGACGCCATCGCGGCAGCCAAAAAGGCGGTCAATGCCGTTAAGGTTGATGCGTTCAAGACCCGGTACATGAAGTACGTTGACGCGGCTCAGGATGCGGTTGATGCCGCGGCTGATAGTAGCAGTGCAGCCGCCACAAGTAGTAGCGCCGACGCCACTGATGCGTCGAGTAGCAGTTCCGACGACAATGCCAATGCCACGAGTAGTAGTGGGACTACCGGTAATTCTGGTAGCAGTGGCTCTGGTAATTCTGGATACAGTTCCGGGTACAACTCTGGTTACAGCTCTAGCTATGGCACTGGCGGTGGTAGTGGCAGTAGTTATACCGGATCTGGTAACAGTGGTTCTCAAGGATCGACGAGCTCGGATGGCGGTAATACGTCCGGTTCGACGGGCGGTACCGACAGCGGTAGTACTGGTGGTAGTGGCGAATCTGACACTACCGGCGCTGGCGCTAGCAGCAACAGTTCTAGTGATGACGCGCAGTATACCGGTAACTGGAGCGGCGGCATTTAATAGTGTGGATGGAAGCGTCGGGCCTGGTGTTCGGCGCTTTTCTATTTGCCTTCCTGTTTGTAGTGATATCAGCAAGTTGGTTTAGGTGTTAGCTGGTTTTTCGTTACCGTTTGGGGTAAAAAAAGGTTGAAGCATAGCGGTGGCAAACGTTTGCCAGCATCCACAGTGTGGTCACTGGCGGAATCTGAACATGGGGAAGATTATCCAACGTATACGTCGTACGAGGCCATGTGGCGGGACATGGGTGTTTGATTGATTACGAACTAATGCCAGCGTGACAAGCAAAAAAAGTCCGGATCACCTTTGCATGGGTGGCCCGGACTTCGTGTATATTGACTTAATTACTGTGCGTTGATGGCGTCGTTGATCTCACTGTGCACCCGGTTAATTTCACTGGTGCTCATGACTTCATATGATTGGCCGTCGATCATCGCGCTGGATCCCTGCATCTGGTCGGAGCTGATGTTGCCAATGGCGCTCTTGTACTTGGAGGCTAGGTTCTTCAAAGACGAGAGGGAAATGTTAGTCCGCACGTTGTCCGATACGGCGTCCAGGAAGTTGGTGTTGAGCAGGCTGGTTGGTTGGCTCTTCGCCTTTTGCAGGATGGCCTTCACGATGAGCTGCTGCCGCTCCTGACGACCGTAGTCACCACGTGGATCCTCGTGACGCATCCGGGAGAACTCAAGTGCCTTGGCACCATCCATGGTTTCCGTCTTGCCCTTGGTGAACGTGTAGCCACCTTCGCTGAAGCTAATTGGCGAGGTGACGCTCACGCCGCCAACCGCGTTAACCAGTTTCTTCAGGCCGCCCATGTTGACCAGGATGTAACCGTCAAGCTTAATGTCGAGCAACTTCTCCACCGCCGCGATGGCCGTATCCGAACTGCCGTATGCGTATGCCGCGTTCAGCTTGATGGTTTCACCTTTGTACTCGATCTTCGTGTCGCGAGCGATGGAAACCATGGTGGTTTTATTGGTCTTCGGGTTGACCACCATCACCATGATGGTGTCCGTCCGGCCCTTGTAGGCGCGGCCCAAAGCCCCGGTGTCAGTGCCTAACATGAGGTAGGCAACCGACTTGGTGGCCTTCGTCTTGTTGTCGGACGTTGAACTCGTTTTTTTGTTGTACGAGTAAACCGCGCTCGTAGTGTGGTGAATCTTGTAGTACCCGTAGCCACCCAAACAAACAGCGGCAGCTACGATGATGCCGCAAATCCAAAGAATTATTTTCTTCATATTAACTAATACCCTCTACCCTCGGAATGATATGTACTATTGTTAATCAATTGACATTATACATTAGTCGGCGAAAAGTTGGTAAACGTGGGGCAAAAAGCTAAATTTCCTTAAACTTAAATTGTGGGGGATGTGGCATTAGTTAATATCCGGGAGATTTTGCGGTGGTATGCGGCACCTAGCGATAGAAGAACAATTTTGGCGTGCTGTTTTGGTCAAGAATTAGTACATACTCTGGTAAAATAATGATGCATGTAGGAGGCTTACTGTGGATAATCAAGTTGAGACGTTAGTTAAAAGGAAGCCCCGTTTCTGGCGGGCTTACGAAAATAAGATTCTTATTGTTTTGAATATTACGCTGGTATTTGTGTTTCTGATTTTACTGTTGTACAAGGTGTCAACTGTCCCAAACGTTTTTGTGGACGAGGCGAACTATGCGAACGAGGTTGTATCGTTTGCTCGATTTGGTACTGACATCCATGGTCTACATTTACCCATATATTTATCCAGTGTTTGGGGACAGGGCCAGTCTATTTTATATGCAATTGTTGATGCACCACTAGTACGCTGGTTTGGTTTTAGCATGGTCACGTTAAGGGTTCCATTTTTATTGATGAATTGGTTAATCTTATGCCTACTTATCTTTAAGGTTTACCAGTGGTCAAAAAGTTTACGCCTTACGACCATGGTCAATATTGCATTGATTAGTAGTCCGTGGATATTCATATCATCTCGGTGGATTCTCGATGCCAATATTGCTCCCTTAATGTTTATGCTTGCTACTATCCTGTTTGCTTCCGGAGCAATGAGTAAAAGTAAACTATTGCGGATTATTGATGTATTGTTTGGAGCATTATTCTTATCTTTAACGGCATACGGTTACGTTGCAGCATGGCTTTATTTACCGGTAGTCTGTGTGCTCTACTTTATTGCGTTTGTTAAGGATGACAGTTTTAAGATTTGGGAGTACATAGTATCTGTTGCTGTGATTCTTTTGGTCGCCGTCCCAATCATAGTATTTGCGTATCGGGTTAATATTTTGAAGTTGACGCATGCGACAAAGTTTTTGTTTTTTGATATTCCTCCTCTGCCGGCAAATCGGGTTGGGTCACTGATTAATCTTAGGGGACCTGGGTTGATCAATAGGTGTATGCACAATTTAGTTGACGGTTTGCTCATTTATTTAGGCGGGAATGACTACTTGCAATGGAATTCGGTCAGCCCGTTTGGAGCGGTTGCTCCATGGTTATTAATCTTTGCTCCGGTGGGTATGCTAGGTAACCTTGAGACAATGCCCAAGGCCATACAACTTTTTAGGCGTTTGTTGACGCTTAATATAGTTGCTTTTATTCCTTTAGCACTTGTTGTTACGCCAAACTATAATCATTGGAACTTGCTAAACATACCATTAGCAATATTGGTTGGCCTGGGATTGTTTCTTTGTATTCAACGTTTTCGGGAGACTTCTATTCGTTTGTTGTTTGTACTCGTTCCCATCTGCACCTTTGCCTACTTTCTACCGTTTGGGTACTTCGGAGTCGGTACCGAGGGTAGTTTCTTTGAAAATGGTTTAGTCAGATTTCGTGATGTTCAAAAATTGAATCAAACGGTAACGTCATCAAGTGACAGCAGTCGTCTTTACGTTGATAGTTTATCTTGGAAGTTTATGTATTTTAGAATGGTACAGGCCCCAATCAGCCACTCAATGTACTTGAACCGTACTGGCACTAAATCCGATTTCAGTAAGAAAATGGGCGATTTTTCGCGGTATGGTTCTCTGAGGGATATGTCTATATTTAGGGGCGGAACAAAAGGTGATTTCATTTTGCGTTCTTCAAAGGAACCTATGCCCGGTTGGAAATATTGCTATAGCGTGACCTGGAATAATGTTCCGCAGTATTTATTCAAAAAGAGCAAATGACATTTGGATTGATTTGCCGGCGTTCGACTGATTGTGTTTATTTAATATCTTGAGCCTGTGTACTTAGTAAATGGCGACGACAGCGTATTGTCGAGCCTTATTCAATTAGTGAATCTAAAGGAAACAGGTCAATTGGTCTGTTTCTTTTTTGCTGTTGTCAACCACAGTCTATTTCAGTGATGACGAAACGTATTGGTCAAAAAGCTAAATTTCCTTAAACTTAAATTGTGGGGGATGTCGTACCGATAAGATACTTGTCGCGGCCTCAGACTGCCGCGATACGGGCATTTATTGGGTGACCGGCAATGATTGGGACGTGTGCGCGTCGCTGAACGTAATCTGTTCGTAAAGCGCGTCCTATTGGTGCTCAGGCCGCTTTCTGGTATTATTAACCTTGGTATTTCTATAGTCTGCCATACACGGCAGCCGTTATGGAGGGAGGTGGCACCATGTTTGAACGTTTACGGCAATCAAAGCTAATGTTCTGGTCAGTGGAGATCTTGATACTGGTCCTCATCATTGCCGGACTGAGCTCCGTCACGTTTATCTTTCAACCGGTCGCAACCTTTTTCTCCATCTGGTTGATTCCGCTGGTGTCGGCGTTGTTCCTCTACTACATGTTCAATCCATTTGTGAAAATGATGGAGCGGATGAAGGTGCCGCGTGGATTAGCACTCGCCATTTTGATGTTGGTACTAGCGGGATTAGTTTACCTGATTGTGGTGTGGGCCGTTCCGGCAATGCTCCGTCAGGTGGCCCGCCTAGTACTGGCCTTACCAACGCTGGTCAAGGATTTTCAGACGGTGTTGGCGAAGGCGTCACATTATTCTTGGTACCAAGCGTTGGACCTCGACGATGCTATCAGCCACATCAATGCTTCAAAGATTACGGCCAGCATTTTAAAGTCGACCTCCGCAGGGTTGCCTGATTTTCTGGGATCAGCCGTCGGCACCTTCTTTTCCGTAATTACCGTGCCCATCATTTTCTTTTACATGTTAAAGGATGGTCACCGGTTTGTGCCGGCCGTCCAACGTTTATTTCCCACGAGTATTAACGATGAAGTGGGGGAGGTCTTCCGGCGTCTGAACGACACGCTGGCGCACTACATTGCTGGCCAGGCATTGGAATGTATCTTTGTGGGCGTCATGACCGGATTGGGCTACTGGATTATCGGGCAGCCGTACGCACTGCTGCTAGCGATTATCGCGGGTGTGGTAACCATGATTCCGTATCTGGGACCGTATATCGGCATTATTCCGGCCCTGCTGGTGTCCGTCAACATGGGTTGGGGACAGATGTTTGGTATCGTGGCGGTCGTTATTGTGGTGCACGTGGTGGACGGCAATTTTATCTACCCCAACATTATTGGGCGGTCACTGGATATTCACCCAGTAACAATTATCATTTTATTGTTGCTGGCGAGTCACCTGTACGGATTACTGGGTACGATCCTGTCGATTCCGGTGTACGCGGTGGCTAAGAACGTCGTGGTGTACTTGTGGCAGGTATTGCAGTTGCGGCGGCGTGAAAAGATGGTCCAGGAGCCGTCATCAACGAGTGGTTTGGGTGCAAGCAAAGAAGAAAAGGAACATAAATAAGTAATGAAACAGACTGAATTAGAGCAGGCGGTGGCCAAGCGCCGCACCTTTGCCATTATTTCTCACCCCGATGCGGGGAAGACGACCATCACCGAGCAACTGTTGCTGTTCGGGGGTGTGATTCGTGAGGCCGGGACCGTTAAGGGGCGTAAATCGAGCCACTTCGCAAAGTCCGACTGGATGGCGATTGAAAAGCAGCGTGGTATCTCTGTTACGAGTTCCGTGATGCAATTTGATTATCAGGGTAAGCGCATCAACATTCTGGACACTCCGGGGCATGAGGATTTTTCTGAAGATACATACCGGACACTGATGGCCGTGGATGCTGCGGTCATGGTGATTGATAGTGCTAAGGGTATTGAAGCGCAGACCAAGAAGCTGTTCAAAGTGGTTAAGGATCGCGGTATTCCCATCTTTACTTTCATGAACAAGCTGGACCGCGACGGTCGGGAGCCGCTCGACCTCATCGCAGAACTTGAGGATTTACTCGGAATTGAGGGTTACGCAATGAACTGGCCGATGGGGTCGGGGAAGACCCTACTGGGACTGTACGACCGGGTCAACAACCGGGTGGAACGCTACCGTCCGGAAACGCCGGAACAGCGGTTTGTCGAGCTCGACGCTGATGGTCACCTGCCAGCAGACGATGTGATTGCCAAGGAAGCGACCTACCGTGCGACTTTGGATGAAATCGAGTTGCTGGATGATGCTGGCAACCAGTTCGATGCCGACAAGATTGCGCGGGGCGACCAGACACCGGTGTTCTTCGGTAGTGCGTTAACGAACTTCGGGGTGGAGACGTTCCTGAACAGCTTCGTGCAGTACGCGCCGGCCCCGACCGCCAAGAAGACGGTGGGGGGCACGGAGGTGCAGCCGACCAACGAGCAGTTTAGCGGCTTTATTTTCAAGATTCAGGCGAACATGAACCCGAACCACCGTGACCGCATTGCCTTTGTACGGGTTGTATCCGGCGAGTTCACCAAGGGGATGGACGTCACGCTGGAGCGGACGGGCAAGACGATTCGGCTGAATAATTCCACCGAGTTCATGGCCGCCGAGCGGGAGACGGTCACCGAGGCCGTTGCCGGCGATATTGTCGGTTTGTATGACACGGGTAACTTTCAGATTGGTGATACCATTTACGCCGGCAAGCAGGGAGTGGCGTTCGAGCCGCTGCCGCAGTTTACGCCGGAGCTGTTCATGAAGGTGACGCCCAAGAACGTGATGAAGCAGAAGAGCTTCCACAAGGGGATGCAGCAGCTGGTGCAAGAAGGTGCGGTGCAGTTGTACCGGACGTACTCCACCAACGAGTACATTCTGGGTGCGGTTGGCCAACTGCAGTTCGAAGTCTTCAAGTTCCGGATGCAAAACGAGTACAACTCCGAAGTTGAGATGACGCCAATGGGCAACCGCACGGCTCGATGGATTAACCCGGACCAGCTGGATGAAAAGATGAGCTCATCGCGCAACCTGCTGGTAAAGGATGTGCACGGCGAACCATTGTTACTGTTCGAGAATGCCTTTGCGGAGCGGTGGTTCCACGATAAGTATCCGGACGTGGAGTTGACGAGTAAGTTGTAGGAAATCAAAAAAATAGGTGGTAAAAGAATGGAAACCGGAATTGAATTTGCCTGGGTCTTTCAATCATTAAAAAAGCACTGGTGGAAGATTTTATTAACTGGTTTATTGCTGGCCGTAGTGGCATTTGTATACGTGAAAAAGACGGTTCATCCCACTTTCACTTCGGACACGGCGTTGATGGTGAATATTGAAGCAAGTGGTAAGGATGATAGTCAACTGACGGTGCAGCAGGCCGAGGTGCAAAAAATTGACACCTACAAGGATATTGTTGAAAGTCCTTCAATCATGAAGGAAGTCGCCTACAACCTCACTCACAAGCATCGCGAAACTACGATTCCCGGAAAAAAAGCAGTGTATGGCACTTACAAGAATAGTGTGACGGGTGAAATTACCAAGTACCTGAAGGAAAAGAAACAATCACCTAAGTATCACGTTGTCTCCGCAAAGTACGGTAAGGGTGCCGTTACTACGGACCAAGTTAGTAGTGCTGTAAGTATCAGTAGTAACGCTAACTCTCAGGTATTTAAAATTAAAGCGACTTCTAGTGACTCCGTTCTTTCCAAAAACATTGCGAACGCCACTGCGGCTGTCTTCCGCGAGCGGGTTCAAACAATGATGAGTGGCTCGCGGGTTACAATTGTTTCCCGAGCTAACGACGGCAGCATTAAGACTGGTAGCACCAAGAAGTATGTTTTGGTCGGTTTAATTATGGGTGTTATCCTCGGTGCGTTTGTTGTATTACTGTATGGTTTCTACAAGGAATTAACTGACAAGCGCATCGATAACGACTCGTTCTTAACGAATGAACTTGGCTTCACTAAACTTGGCGCTATTCATAAGAAATAAGATGTCAGGAATTGTAGTCCTTAATTCGGAGGAATGGTTTTGAGCAAATTAAATTTGAACGATGCATTTACAAATGTTGCGATTGATGATGCTGGTATCAGTGAAGACTTCATGGATTTAGCGACTAATTTAGTTGTGAGCCGTCGTAACGGTATTTTAAGTGGATCAGTGGCTTTAGTCTCTGTTGATCAAGATGATACTCAGGCAGATGTGGCTGTCGGATTGGTTAAGGCCTTGGCCAGTATTAATCAATCCGTAGCGTTGGTCAATGCTAATTTACGTTCATCCTGGACACCACAGATTCCAAATTTCACTTCATTAAATTTGCAGTCCGTGCTTGATTCTGGCCAGGTAGACGATGACACGACTAACGTGATTGTTTCCCCTGCGGATAGTGTGCCCAATCCTATCGCTACGCTTGAAAGTGATGGCTTTTCGGCCTTGATTCGGTCTATGGAGGCTGGGCGGAACTTCGTTGTTGTTTCCACGCCTGCATTGATGCCATTGGGAGATGCAAAGGCAGTTCTGGGAACCGTAAAGAACGCAATTTTGATTATTCACAGGCGCCAAACACGTGCTCGAAATTTAAAAAATGGTTTGACAGTACTTAACGCTCTACACACCAACGTTATTGGGTACGTTACCGTTGAATAAATGGGCCGTAGTTACTTTGTCGATTGTTGCTCAGTATAAAAGGAATGAATAATGTCTTCAAAAATTGTTGTTGGAATTGCAGCACACAAACAGTATGAGATGCCGACCGATGAGATGTATTTGCCCATTCAAGTTGGTGCGGCCGGGAAAGCTTCGATTGATGATTACCAGCGCGATGACGAAGGGGACAATATTTCTCAAAAGAACCCCTACTATTCAGAACTGACGGCAACATACTGGCTTTGGAAGAACGTGCAAGGCGCTGATTACAAGGGCTTGGTCCACTATCGGCGGCATTTTTCGAAGTTGGCGAAGTTTAGTCAGTTTAAACAGGGACGTTTTGGTGATGTGCTTGATACTAGTACGCTGATGCACGCGCTTGAAAAAGCCAATGTAGTAGTTCCCGAACCGCGCAACTACCGTATCGAGACCCTGTACTCGCACTATGAGCATTCGCACAACATTCGCGACTTGGACACAACCGTTGAAATCATACGTGAGCTGACGCCTGAGTATGCGGATAGTTTTGAGAAGGTGCTGAAGGGAACCTCGGCGCACATGTTTAACATGTACATTATGAAGGCGGATTTGTTTGATCAATACGCAGAATGGATGTTTCGCATTCTTTTTGAGTTGGAACAACGGATTGATATATCCGGATATGATCGGCAGGAGGCCCGAGTTTACGGATATGTTAGCGAGCTGATGTTGGATGCTTGGTTGGACACCAACAAGATTGTTCCTGCTGAGCTACCGGTAATGTTTATGGAGAAACAAAGCTGGGTGAAGAAGGGAAGCTCATTCATTATGCGTAAGCTTCGCGGATCCAGTAATACAAAGTAGAGGTAATTGAACTTGAGTGATACGAAACAAACCAATGTTGTTGCAGTGGTAGTAACATACAACAAGCCTCAACTACTACAACTTTGTGTGTCGGCCATTCTCAACCAGACGTATCCCGTCAACCGCGTGCTAGTGATTGATAACGGGGGACTTGAGGATACCCGTAAAGTAATTGAACAATTAGCGGATGACAAGATTAGCCATGTTCTGACGGGTGAAAACCTGGGCGGGGCTGGGGGCTTCAAGTTTGGTATTAATGCCGGTATGGACCATTCTGCGGACTTTTTGTGGGTCATGGACGATGACACGGTACCGGATTTATCCGCGTTGTCAGCAATGATGGAGGCCAACAGCACCCTACAGTCTGACGGTATCAATCCGGGTTTTCTAAGTAGCAATGTTCGTTGGACCGATATGGCTCCAGCAAAAATGAACATTCCGGGTGTTGCCGAAGATTGGAGTTATGAAGTCCGTCCAGGGCTAGTTAAGCTGACGTGGGCCTCTTTCGTCTCGTTGTTAATTAATACTGAGGCCATCAACAAAGTTGGTTTACCCATCGACGCGTACTTTATTTGGGGTGACGATGTTGAATATTCTCGCCGAATATCAACTAGTTTTCCCAGTTTCTTTGTCCAGGATAGCATTGCTGTTCACCACATGGATGCAAACGTCGGTGCCAACATTTTGGAAGAGAAGAATAAAAACCGGGTCTCACGGTACTACTTTGCCGTGCGGAATGAATTACATACCGTTAGGGAACTAGGTACTAAATCCGAGCTGATGCGGGTTGTTTCTAAAGACTTGGCACAAGTTTTCAAGGTTATGGGCACTGGATTTACTGGTAAGAAGATTGCGGTGACAATTCGTGGATTTTTTGCTGGGCTGTTTTTCAATCCAAGGATTGATTTCCACAAATCTAACGGGCAGTAGCGATTAGTGAAAGGCGTTTGCATACTCTATGTTTAATAGGATGACTAAAACAAGCATATTATTAGAATACATGTTGGCGCTGGACATTATCCTGGGGTCTAATTCGATTTACGCTTCTTTTAGCTTTAGTAAGTATGTCACGCTAGCTTTAGGTTTATTGGCGGCTGGTTTGGTGTTTTTGCGGTTCATGATTGAAGCGAGTGGCGGTAATCGAGTGCGTATTAATTCCAACAGCTTGATGGCGCTGTTTATCTTTTTGTTCGTAGTGGTATTTTATTTATTCGCTCAAAACGTTTTTTGGGCGAAAAACTTTGGACAACTGGCTAATTATCTGGGACTGTTTGTCCTTTTTACCCCCGCGCTGTGGTTGTATGTGGGGGTTTTTGGATATCGCGGCCTCTTGGACAAGTACGTCAAACTCATGGTGATGATTGCCGTGGTTGCACTGCTTTTCTGGGGCTTGGGTTCCATTATGGGATTATTTGCACCCACCAGTTATTTCACCATTGGTTGGGGTGGAAACAATCAGGTTGCTTCATATTATGGGGTATATTTTGAGACGCAGTTTAAAACCATTGCTGGACATGTTGTGGTTAGAAATAGTGCGATTTGGCCTGAAGCACCGATGTATACCATGTCGCTAATGTTTGCACTGCTAACACAATTATTCGTGTTGCCAAAGAGGCGCCCAGTTTTCGTGACAATCTTAATTATTTCCATGGCGTCGACCTTAACATCGACTGCAATTTTAATACTAGTTGGGTTGGCTACTTACTATTTATGGCGCGCCACAAATGTTTTTTCACCGTGGTACCGGTTGGTACTCGTGCTGATGGTATTGCTGGTTGTATCTGTACCCGCGATGTTTGTTTTTAGCAAGTTTATGAACTCGAAGTTAAACGGATTTTCAGGCTCAGTACGTGTTGATGACTATATAACCGGAGTGAAGGCATGGATTAAGCATCCAATCATTGGTGAGGGTTTCAACAACAATAAAGCCTTGTATAAATTTATGAATATGAACATTCGCGAATATTACAACAACGGTGAACTGACCTTCAATAAGGGGGTAGCGAACGCCTGGACTCCTTTGATTGCCAACGGTGGACTGCTATTCATGGGCACCTACCTTGTGGGCCTGGGCTCGCTATTTCGTCTAGGCGGTAGTTGGCGTGTACTGACGCTGTTTATCTTTGCGATGATGTTTTTATCCATTATGCAGTACACGACCATTATGATGTTGTTTATCTTCGCCGTACCATTTGCGCTTGAAAATGATTCCGACAAAGAACGATTCGTGCGCAATCGTTTGTGGGATTCGGGTCCCAAGAACTTCATGGCTAAGAGCTCAAGGGAATATGGGCGTGGCTAGTCTATTAATGGCCCGTGGTTAAATGCCTAATTGATGCCAAATTTGTTTGGCATAATCTTGATGGAGGTTCTGAGATGACACCCACCGTTTCAATAATTACGCCAATTTATAATGCTTCGGGGTTGGTTAAGCAGTTTATTGCAATGATTAGCCATCAAAGATTACGGGATATTGAGTTAATTATGATTGATGACGGTTCTTCGGATAACACAATCGAAGTCGTTGAGGATACAATTGCCCGTAACAACAGAGATGGCCTACGGATTGAGTTAATTAAGAATCATCATGTTGGGCCTGGATCCTCCAGGCAAACTGGACTTGAGGTTGCGAAGGGAAAATACATCTACTTCGCGGATGCGGATGACTTCATGCATCCAGAACTACTTTCATTATGTGTTCAAAGCCTTGATCGCAGCATGGCTGACTTTGTGTACTTTAATTACCGCAATGTAGAAAAGTATGATCCGTCAACCTTTGAAACCATCGGTGTCTCCGAGTCAAAATCAATTTCGATGGACGCAAAACAATTTGGCGAATATTACGTTCATAATTCTGCTGATCTGGGTTTTGGCTATTTGTGGAATAAGGTTTTCCGAGCGGATAAAATTCGCGAATGGGGTATCAAATTTCCGGCTATCAACACGGAAGAGGATGCCGTTTTCCTGTTTGATTTGTACGCACATTCCCGCAGAATTGAATTTTTGGATTATTATCTCTACCAGTACGTCAACAATAGCGCGTCAATTACGCATTCGCGCCGGGATTTACAACGGTTTGCCGACAATTTACGCATTCGATGTGATAAGTGCATGTGGTTATTAACCGATGTATGGGGGTTCCCACCTAACGCATTACAGGCAAGGGTGATTCTGAGGCTCGTTGTAGCAACAATACAGTTAGAGATTGGCAATAATTCCTCACTTTTGACTGCAGCGAGAGCATGGAGTCGTTCGCGCAGGGACAACTATTTTCAGCAGTTGCTCAAGTACCTCAATTTAGTTCCTAAGATGACAACAACTGCAGATGCCATTGTCAGAGGCCTCTTAAGGCTCAAGTTGGATCTTGGACTGGTGGTTTTAGTCAATACAATTGGAAAGCGAAAGTAGGGCGAGACACAGATGAACAAAAAAGGACTAGTGTTGGTACCCCGGCTGCGCGGTATTGGTGGGATGGAAACTGTAATCGTCAGCTGGATTAAACACTATCAACGAGTAGACGACATTAACATGAAATTCTTTGCACCACAGGGGCTTGAGGATCAAAGCCGATTCGATGGTCTGGGTGATGAAGTTAAAATTGCCCAACTGGTGCGACCGCACGCGCTGGGGAAGGCCTGGGGAACTTGGTTAACCTTTGATTACCTGGCACGGCATGATTTTGATTTTGTCGTCTGCACCAGCATTCCATTAATGAAATTAGCTCATCTCGTTAGAAGGGTGTTACACAAGCAGTTCAAAATAATATCGTGGTTTCATTTTTCAATTGATACATTGCCGGTTTCGAGTAACGGCGACCTTCTGTTGGCCGATATCAATTTGGCCATTAGTTCAGGAATCAAGCAACAGTTGATTGCCCGAGGGGTGTCCAGCGATAGTATTGAAGTCGTCTATAACCCGGCAACAATACCGGACACTGTAGTTGCTAAGCGTGAAGATACTCTTGCCGCTCAACCACTCCGGCTCCTATACGTTGGCAGAATTGTGTGGGCGGGTCAGAAGAACCTTAAATTACTCTTATCTGCACTTGTGGAATTTAAGGCGGACTGGCGCCTAGAGATTTTTGGGACGGGTCAGCAGTCTGATATTGATACCCTTAAAAGTTTTGTTAGTGGACATGAGTTGGAGGACAAGGTTTTTGTGCGTGGTTGGAGCGACAGCCCTTTTGAACATGCCTTGCCTGCTGATTACCTCATCTTAACGTCCAAATACGAAGGGTTCCCAATGGTCTTAATTGAAGCAGCCGGTTTGGGACTGCCATTAATATCGAGCGACTGTCCCACTGGTCCGGATGATATTGTCGTTGATGACAACGGATTCCTGTTCACAAATGACAGCCAGCAAGATTTGGTGGAAACTTTAGGTAATGCTCTGGCTACACGTGATACCTTTAAGCCAGAGGTTGTCCGAGATTCAGTTGAAAAATTTGAAACCGGTAAGTACTTTGAACGAGTTAGTGCAATTTTGAGTGCAGTCTAAGTAGAAAAGGGGAAATTACAAAATGGATTATTTAATCGTAGGTTCAGGTCTGTACGGGGCCGTTTTTGCAAATGAGGCTGCTAAGGCCGGTAAAACCGTCAAGGTGATTGAAAAACGTGATCACATTGCGGGTAACATTTACACCAAAGAAGTTGATGGTATTCAGGTACATATGTACGGTGCCCACATTTTCCATACCTCTGAGGACCGGATTTGGGACTACGTGAACCAGTTTGCTACCTTTAACCGGTATACGAACCAGCCAATTGCTAATTACCACGGCGAAATTTACAACATGCCCTTCAACATGAACACGTTCAACAAGTTGTGGGGTGTGGTTACACCAGACGAAGCAAAGGCGAAGATTGACGAACAGCGCCAAGTGTTGGGTGGCAAAGAGCCTGAGAATCTGGAAGAGCAGGCCATTTCGCTTGTTGGTACGGATATCTACGAGAAGTTAGTCAAGGAATATACCGAAAAGCAGTGGGGCCGGCCAACAACTGAGTTGCCAGCCTTCATCATTAAACGTCTGCCAGTTCGCTTTACTTACGACAACAACTACTTCAACGACAAGTATCAAGGAATCCCTGTTGGTGGTTATACGCAAATTGTAGAAAAGCTGCTCGACCACCCTAATATCGAAGTTGAACTCAATGCTGACTACTTTGCCAATCGGGATAAGTACAATGCAATGGCCGACAAGATCGTGTACACTGGCATGATTGATCAATTCTACGATTACAAGTTTGGTGAACTGGAATACCGGTCACTGCGGTTTGAGACCGAAGAATTGGACACCCCTAATTACCAAGGCAACGCGGTAGCTAACTACACTGATAAGGATCATGCCTTCACCCGGATTATTGAACACAAGCATTTTGAAGGTGCTGACACCGCAAAGACGATTATTACGCACGAGTACCCACAAACGTGGCACAAAGGTGATGAGCCATATTACCCGGTCAACGATGACAAGAACAGCGCACTCTACCGTAAGTATTACGAATTGGCCCGTCAGGACAACGATCGCGTGCTGTTTGGTGGCCGTTTGGGGATGTACAAGTACTTCAACATGGACCAAGTAATCGGGGCGGCACTATACGCGGCGAAAAAAGAGTTGAAATAGATGAAAATTGTCAAAAATTACCTCTACAACGTGGGCTATCAAGTCTTTATTTTGATAGTGCCGCTACTGACCACACCGTATATTAGCCGTGTGCTTGGTAGCTATGGTGTTGGGGTTAACGCGTACACAAATTCTGTCGTCACATACTTTGTTCTCTTTGGGAGCATCGGCGTGACGCTTTATGGTAACCGTACGATTGCATATGAACGTGATGATTTCAAAAAACGCAGTCAGTCGTTTTGGGAAATTAACTTTATGCGGTTTATCACCATCATTGGTGCGTACGTCGCGTTCGGTATTTTTTTCATGTTGACCGATAAGTACCAGGAGTTTTATCTTGCGCAGTCGTGGCAGATTTTGGCTGCCGCGCTGGATATTTCCTGGTTCTTTATGGGGTTAGAAGATTTCGGTAAGACGGTACTCCGTAACTTTGCGGTTAAAATTGTCTCCGTGGTCATGATTTTTATGTTCGTCAAGAATGCAGGGGATATTAACCTGTACATTCTGATCCTGACGCTCTCGACGCTGTTCGGTAATCTGACGCTGTGGCCATACATGCGTCGGTATGTGCGTAAACCCGACTGGAGCAATCTGCACATCTGGCGGCACCTGCGTCCATCCTTGGCGCTGTTTGTGCCACAAATTGCCACGCAAATCTACCTAGTTTTGAACAAGACCATGCTGGGATCAATGGATGGCGTGGACAGTTCGGGTTATTACGAATACGCTGACCGGATTGTAAAGCTGGTCCTGGCAGTGGTTACCGCCACCGGGACGGTCATGTTGCCCCGTATGGCGAACACGTTTGCCAAAAAAGACTTCAAAAAGTTGAACGAGTACCTATACCGTTCATTCGACTTTGTCACGTTGCTTTCGGTTCCGATGGCCTTTGGTACGGCCGCGGTTGCACCTAAGTTTGCCCCCTGGTTTATGGGGCAAGATTTTGCCATCACGGGCAAGTTGATTCCTATTGAGTCAATTATTATCGTGATGATTGCCTGGAGTAGTGCTTTGGGGACGCAGTACTTATTGCCGATTGGTAAGAACAAGGAATACACCATTTCAGTGACCGGTGGGGCAGTGGCCAACTTGGTGCTCAATGTGCCTTTGATTATCTGGCTTGGTGTGTATGGGGCAATTATTTCTACCGTTTTGTCGGAAATTGTGGTTACGGCCATTCAAGTTTTCTTTGTTCGTTCAAAAGTTGAATACAGCCGCCTGTTTTCTGGCCTGTGGAAGTACCTTTTATCAGGGGCAGTAATGTATGCAGTTGTTTATACCATGAACGTAAGGCTTAACGCCGGATTTAAACAATTTGCTCTGCAAATTATTGTAGGGATGATTGTATATGGAATTATGATGTTAATTACACGTCCAGCTCCTGTTCGGTATCTGGGAATCCTGAGGGAGAAAATTCGGCGATAAGGAGCTACAGAGGGATGAAGAATTGGTGGGAAAACTGATATGAGTAAGCACGCATACTTAATCATAGCCAATCGTAATTTTGAGCAATTGGCACAACTCGTTAAAGTTCTTGATGATGAAAGAAATGATATCTACATCCAGATAGATAGAACTAGTCGAGAACATAGAGTTGCTATTGAAACTAAAAAATCCGTATTGAAAATTCTTGATGAAATTCCGATCTACTGGGGTGACTATTCTCAGATACAGGCAGAATTGAATTTATTCTCTGCAGCCGCTGTGCAACACTATGACTTTTATCATTTGATGTCAGGGCTTGATTTGCCACTCGCCAATCAAGATGAAATTCATGATTTCTTTAGTCAACATTATGGTCAGCAATTTGTTACCTTTTCTGCGCAACAGACCGATGTTCAATTACGCGTTAGAATGATGCCACACACTTTTAGGCATCATTTTCGTGAACAGTCAGACGGATTTCTAAGTTTGATTGCTAGATTGTATAGACGCATGGAGAATAAAGCGCTCAGCATAACTGCTGCGGCTAAGACTAGCGTCGATAAAATTGAATATGGATCCAACTGGGTTAGTCTTAGTGATGATTTTGTACAGTGTATGGTTAATCCGGACAACCTGAAGCGTATCCGATCAAAGTTTTCAAAGGGGTATCTCGTGGACGAGTTGTTAGTACCCTTTGAACTCAACGATTTAGGATTTAGGGATACGGTATACTACAGTCAACCGGTCAATGATCTCCCGCGCGAATTTCAGGGTAATCTGCGGTACATCAACTGGTGGGATGGAAAGCCATACACCTGGCGTGAAAAGGACTTTGACACTCTCATTAGAGCGAAGAGAATGGGGCACTTGTTTTCCCGTAAATTTGATGAAAATATTGATGCAGATATCGTACAAAGTGTAGTACAGCTTAGCTTGAACAAGTAATTTTTCCGAACAATCCAGGTGTAGAGTTCAGCCGGGGCAAATAAAGGCGAGAGACGACATGTATAATTGCTAAATATATATCTGTTGGTGACGCAGTGATTTGAGGTTAAGTATGATATTACGTTTATGGAAGAAATACAATAGCATCATTGCGTACCTTTTTTGGGGCGTAGTTACGACATTAGTAAATATTGGCGTATTTATGCTGTGGTACCATGCGGGTGGTAATTATCAAGTAGGTACTGTACTTGCGTGGTTTTTATCAGTTCTGGTTGCGTTTTTTAGCAATAAGGTTTGGGTGTTCAATAGCCACTATACTGGTGTGGCCGACACTTTGAGAGAGATGCTCTCTTTTTTTGGTGCGCGATTGCTAACCTTAGTTATTGATATCGTAATTACATGGTTAGGTATTTCAATACTGCACTGGGATGTTCTTGTGGTTAAGATTATAGACAATGTTGTTGTTGTGCTTGCCAACTATGTGTTTAGCAAGCTGTTTGTCTTTAGATCTCGATGAAGTTAACGCTGAGTTAATACGGATTGGAGCGTTCTGGGTGTGAAGTTCACTAATTTAAAACCAAAAACAAGACGTGACGGATATTATGTTTTAGCATTCATCATCCCATTGTTTTTTATGATTGGTATTTTCGTGGGATTACATACATATCCGTTTGGTAATAATACCGTTGTGTCGGGTGATTTTAATAATCAGTATCTGGCACTTTTTTCCTACCTGAAGAATGTTCTTACTGGCCGCGACAGTGGCCTATATTCTTTATCCATGGGATTAGGTGGCAATGCATTTGGTGTTTTAACTTACTATTTGTTGAGTCCGTTTAATTTACTGGTTGTTTTTTTCTCGAGGAATCAGTTTCCTCTCTTTGCTACGCTGACGACTTTACTCAAAATCTCGTGCATTGGTCTTACAATGTATACTTATCTTGTTCGTGCGCAGATTTTGCAACGGTTCCGTAAAGGCGCTTCTGCCAAGCTTATTGCAAGGTCAGCGTTAATCTTTTCCTCTGCGTTTGCACTAATGGGGTACGTAATAGCCTATAAAGAGTGCATCATGTGGCTGGATGCGATTATTCTTTTACCATTGATGCTTCTGAGTATCGAGAGAATAATTTTACGCGGTAAAATCAGCTTTTACATCGTGTGTTTTTCTTTGGCCGTGATAACAAATTACTATTTTGGTT
The DNA here is from genome assembly GCF_001591865.1 of Lacticaseibacillus pantheris DSM 15945 = JCM 12539 = NBRC 106106. NCBI lineage: Bacteria > Bacillati > Bacillota > Bacilli > Lactobacillales > Lactobacillaceae > Lacticaseibacillus > Lacticaseibacillus pantheris. The sequence continues at coordinate 52,303 of NZ_BCVS01000001.1, read as the reverse complement.
ATATCATTGGCCTCTTCTCTGGACTCTGCGTGCTCGGATGGATATTGTACAGTCTGTACGCCAAGAAGCGTGGAGTTATTAAGGTTATTGCACTATATGCTTTTGCCAATATCGTTAGTTTGCTGTTAACAGCTTTTGTCATTGTACCCAGTTTTTTATCCACGCTAGGAATAGCAAAGAATTCAAGCCATTCATACCGACCGGTTTACAGTGCTGCTAATGTTATTGTTCAATTATTCCAGACCAACCCGGGTGTGAATAATACTCCACTTGTTTTTGCCGGGGCGGTTGTAGTGGCATGTGTGATTTTATTTTTCGTCAATAGCAAGATTCGTCTGACGGACAAAATGATTGTCGCGGCTGGACTGATATTCATGTTTGTTTCTTCATGGTTGGATATTCTCTATTTGGTTTGGCACGTTATGGCCTGGCCCAACGGTTATGTACAAAGAGAAGCCTTTTTGATACCGTTTGTGTTGTGCATCATTGGCTTCATAGGCCTAGTTAGTATTTTGTCGGCAGGTAAAGAAACCAGACATAGATCGGCAATATCAGCTTTCTTCGTTTTTTTATTTATCAGTGGGATTGCTACATCGGATGCGGCACTCAAGTATGTTTTTATAGCAATTGTCTTAGCCATGATAACGTATGTCATTGTGGGATTTTCTCCAGCAAGAAGAATTGCGGTAGTTCCGGTCTTTGTTCTCGTGATCAGTCTGTGTAGTTTGTTTGTGGTGGATTTTAAACTACAGTCAACAATTGCTGGTTATAGCATGAAATATTCCGAGTACAGTAAATTTGACCAGACAACGACTAGCTTAATTGCTAAAGGGACTTCTGGCGATACAGGCGTATATCGCATTGGCAATCGTTATCAGGCCAATGACAACGACCCATTACTTTTTGGGTACGCAGGTCTTTCTAATTACGTCTCGCAACAGCCAACGGAGGTTACAGACTTCTTATCCACTTTGGGGTATTATCAGAAGCATACTTGGAAGCGGTGGTCCAATTACAACAACGGCTCTACGCTATCAATGGACCGGCTGTTAGGTGTTAAGTATTCTTATGGCAACACATCCGGTGAGTATTCAAGTCAGATTAATCGTATAAATGCCTCTATGGGTGGAGATAATAATATTTTAAATGTTCCTGTGGCTACAGGTATCTCTGTGGTCAAACAAGGCAAGGGGTATATCACCAAGGACAAAGAGGCTTTTCCCGTTGCATTTCGTGTGAACGGAACGAATATTGCGGGCAGTTTAGTCGCAAATTACGATACAATGCATGATCCGTTTTCAGTACAAAATAATTTGTGGAACAGGTTGTATCCCGATTCGTTGATGTTCCAGCACCAACTAGTTCAACAAACGGACAGCAAAGGTGTGTATTCGGTATTAGTATCTTCTTCGGGCAATGCCTACATGTATATTCCTACCACTCGAGGCATTGATCCTAAATCTGTTGACGTATATGTCAATGGTAAAAAGGTCAGTCAACTATTTGTAAATGATACCGAGAACGGTATTGTTTATCTCGGACATTTTGACAAGGGCCAGCGGGTTAATGTTTCCTTTGGCAATCATGGTTCCAAGACGGACAAGGGCGGCAATGTTGAAAACACGCCAATTGTTGTTACTGAGAACAACACGGTATATGAACGAGCATACAGATTGATGGCATCTGCGGGCGTTAGCAAGCAACAGGTTAAGGACGCCCAAATCACTTTTTCCACGGATGCTCACTTTGTAAAGGGCAATGTCGTTATCACGGTACCGTATGATTCGCACTGGGCAGCATATGTTGATGGGAAAAAAGTTACCACGAGTAGGGCGTTAGGTGAGCTAATGGCAGTTAATGTTAGTCAAGGGGCACACCGGATTGTGCTAAGATATAATGTCCCTGGGTTAAAATTAGGTATTGCTATGGCTATTGTAGGTCTCGCTCTCATTGTTGGATTCGAATCGATTTCGATGTATCGTAGACATCGGGAAAACAATCACAAATAAACTAGTTTGTGGGAGGAGAACAAGATATTGACTGATTTTGCAGCTATTATTCCTTGTCATAACGAGGAAGAAAATGTCCCGCTGATATACGCTGAGCTCAAAAAGACATTTGCTAAATTACCTGACTACAGATTAATCACGTGGTTCATAAACGATGGGTCCACAGACAAAACGTTGATGGCCATCAAATTGCTACAGTCTGAAAATTCGGATGTGCATTACATCGACATGTCACGTGCGTTTGGCAAAGAAGCTGGTATGTACGCGGGCTTATCAACTGCTAAGGCAGACTTATATTGTATTTTGGATGCTGACCTGCAGGATCCGCCGTCCATGATTCCTGAGATGTTGAAAGGAATCGATGACGGTTTCGATGTGGTTGGCGCGGCCCGTACCAATAGGGAAGGTGAACCACCAATCCGCTCTTTTTTTGCCAACATGTTCTACAAGATTATTAATGCTGTCAGCTCAACCCCAATTATTCCGGGGGCAAGGGACTTTCGTGTAATGACCAAGCAGGTCGTTCAGGCAGTATTGTCGCTCTCAGAAAGCCAGCGGTTCAGCAAGGGCCTGTTTAGCTGGGTGGGTTTCAAAACTAAGTACCTGCCATATAAAAATGTTGAACGGCAGCATGGTAAGACGAGCTGGAACTTCATGAGTCTGCTCAATTATTCACTTGACGGCCTAGTAGACTACTCCGACGCCCCGCTCACATTAGTATCAGGACTCGGATTGGTCAGCTTTATCGGTGCGACCATAGCGTTAATTTTTATCGTTATCAGAGCGGCAATTTATGGTGATCCTACCGCAGGATGGCCATCAATGGTATCAATTATGCTTATGATGGGTGGCCTCCAACTGCTTGCTATCGGTATTGTGGGTAGGTATATTGGCAGAATTTTCTTAGAGGTAAAAAACCGGCCAATATATATTGCTCGCAAAATAGAGTAATCAAAAATTCCCGTTACGAGATCGCAATGAACGATGCGACCCGTAGCGGGAATTTTTTTGCAGCTATTCGTGCTTATTTATCGTTATAGCCGTTTGGATGCGTTGAGTGCCACTTCCAGGCAGTGGCGATAATCTTCTCAATATCGTCGTACTGTGGCTTCCAGCCAAGGATATCGCGCGCCTTGGAAGAGTCAGCTACCAAAGTGTCAGGATCGCCAGGGCGGCGTGGTGCGTCCTCTGCTGGAATTTCTTTACCAGTAGCCTTGCGGGCCGCTTCAAGAATCTGGCGGTTTGAGAAGCCGGTTGCTGAGCCAAGGTTGAAGGCGTTACTTTCGTTACCCTCGGCCAGATACTTGAGGGCAAGAATGTGGGCATCAGCCAAGTCTACAACGTGGACGTAGTCGCGGACATTGGTGCCATCCGGAGTATCGTAGTCCGTACCAAAAATCTTCAAAGTGTCGCGCTGACCATTCGCCACCTGCAGAACGATTGGTACTAGGTGTGTTTCGGGACCGTGGTCTTCACCGATTGAACCATCTGCCTTAGCACCCGCAACGTTAAAGTAACGGAGTGCGACGAACTTAATGCCGTATGCCAGGTCGGACCAGTGCATGATTTTTTCCATCATCAGCTTGCTTTCACCGTAAGGGTTGATGGGCTCCTGTTTATCAGTTTCCTTGATTGGCACACTTTCGGGAGTGCCATATGTAGCGGCGGTTGAACTGAAGACGATCTGCTTAACGTCAAATTCGTTCATTACTTCAAGCACGTTAATTAGACCAGCGGTGTTGTTGTCAAAGTAGTCCAGTGGCTTCTCCATACTTTCCGGTACGATAGAAAAGGCCGCAAAGTGGACCACTGCATCGATGTTTTCTTTTTTAAAGACTGAACGCATGAATTCCTTGTCGCGTACGTCACCCTCATAAAAGCGGGCCTCGGGGCGTACAGCAGCACGGTGCCCTTTGACCAGGTTATCTACGACGGCCACATCCGTTTGTTGGTCGACCAGCCGATCGACCATATGGGAGCCGATGTAGCCGGCGCCACCCAAAACCAAAACAGTCATAACAGTTACCTCCAAAATGGTGAATTGTGAAATTCTTGTTACAGTATAGGCTCAGTGTAGCATACTGTACGTGGTTTCATGGTATGATTCTACTCGTGCGTGTTTGTGTAGTGTAGCGCATGCCTGATTGTATAAGGATTACTTAATAATCTACCTGACAAACCTCCTTCTGTCCTGGACGTAGGGGTGAGCGTGGTAATATAGACGTATGTTAGGGTTTGTGGTAAATTCACCATCAGTGAGTTTACGCTAAATGTTTGAACCGGAGATAATGCCACTCCCAAGTGTCTGTGTTCTGGCGACAATATTTTAGGAGAGTATAAAATCATGAAAGCAAGTAGTAGAACTACTGGAGTTGAACTTATGCGTGCCAGCACAATATTATACAAGGTGACGAAGCGCTTGATGGATATCGTCGGCAGTTGTATCGCATTAGTCCTCTTTTCACCGATAATTTTATATATTGTTATTGCCATTAAACTTGAGGATCGCGGGCCGGTTTTATATAAACAAACGCGTGTTGGTAAGGACGGTCAGGAATTTGAATTGTGGAAGTTCCGCTCGATGGTCCAAGGTGCCGATAAAATCAAGGGCGAGTTGGCTGATCAAAACGAGATTGAAGACGGGCCGATGTTCAAGATGAAGGATGATCCACGAATTACTAAGACTGGTAAGTTTATCCGCCATCATTCGTTGGATGAGGTCCCTCAGTTTGTCAATATTCTTAAGGGCGATATGAGTCTTGTTGGGCCGCGACCAGCATTACCTAAAGAGGTTGCTGAGTATAGTGAGCGGGACAAGGAGCGTCTACAAGTAATCCCTGGGTTAACCGGACTTTGGCAAGTGAGTGGCCGAAGTAAATTAACCTTTGCGCAGATGGTTGATTTAGACTTGCAATACATTGGTCAGCGTTCAATCAGCTGTGACGTTAGGATTATCGTCAAAACCTTTTTCCAAATGTTTGACCCTAAAGATACTGGAGCTTATTAGAATTTCTTCATTAAATATCAAAGCATAGCGAGTAGTCGGTTTGTAATTTACAAACGATTACTCGCTTTTTTATTTGGGCAAAGCTAATGGTTTCTACAATTTTTATGTAAATGTTGGTTATTAGATACTGGTTGGGATATGATTAATACCATGAACTGGTTTTAGGTACAGGTTTCGTTTACATATCGGGGAGAATTTTATGGATTCAAACAATAGGGAAAATAGTAGTATTTGGTTTAGGTTATCACTGATTGCTGCTGCCGTGGTGGCAGGATGGTTTGCAATTTTTTGGAAAACTAGTCCGGAGGTGCTCAGCGCTCAGACAATTAGCGCTAAGTATGAATTGGCAATCATTTTGAAGCAGTTCACCGGCGTAGCAATTCCGTTCATACTGATTGCACTCGGATATATTTTTGCCAATTACGATGGTGTTCGAATTAGACTTTTGTGGATGGTGTCGGTCACGACGGGCCTGCTATTGGCCGTGGTGATGGTTGTTGTATACAAGGTATTCAATATTTCCTTCATTTACGATGCGGTTATGCCTGTACTTCGAAACACATACGCCCCTGTAACGGGTGTGGCCATAGGTGCAGTCTTTCTGCCGGCAATTAAGAGATTTGTGGCTGATATGGGCAAACGTGCGTTTTATGGGGCCACTATATTAGTGCTTGTTGTGCCGGCTGTTTTCAATAAGGATGTATTTTTGTTCAACGGCGGTAATAGCCTGTGGTTTGGTTTTTACTGTTTTATTATTGGTGTGGGTCTCTTCGAGTATCACCAGCGGCGCGGTTTAATCTACACAGGACTTCAGACCACACTCATGATACTCATGGGCGCGTTGGCAACTGTTTTGATGACGCATATATCCAGCGTTAATTATGACGATATGTCGGCAAGTGTTAGGTTTGTCAGTTACAGCTCAATCTTTTCTGTTTTAACTGCAATTAGCGCGGTCCAATTTTTTACTGTTGGTGCCGATCGACGAACACGCAACATTTCATGGGACCTCACAATTGGATTCGTTGGTTTGATGATTGGTACGGGCGACTGGCTTGCGACTGGTTCTCTGGGCATCATTAATAGCTTTAATGTGGTGGGCACCAAAGCAACGGCCGTAATTGCCCTATTATTGGCTGCGGGGCTTCTTTTGATAGGTGTGGCTACTGCGACAGCTTCTGAAAGGTTATACTCCCGTTTGACCGAATTTAAGATTTGGTCCTTTGGCTCTCTGAGTGAGGCGATTAAGTTCATTTTATCAGGGGTTAAACATGGACTTAAAGTTGTGAGGAGTAGACTGGCCTTATTCTCGATGTTGATATGGATGTTATTGTTGTCAGCCTTGTCGATTATTGGGTCAAACTTTTCCTGGCAAATAGTGCCGACTGCAAAAAGTGAAAACCTGATTTTGTACGTTCTATTTGACCGGTTTTCAATCATACTTTTAACTTTCCTAGTAGTCTTATCAATATTTTTTGTGATACTGGCAGTTACTACACGCTATTGGGTCAGTGTTAATTTAACTACTATTATTGTTGTCGGCTTCGTGGTTGTTAACCGATTGAAGTCGGCGGCCAGACAAGAACCACTATTACCGTCCGATTTATCCATGATTAAGGCGTTCCCGAGTCTATTGGGTATGGTAAGTATACCGTTCATAGTAGCTACTGTTATCGTTATGGTATTGGTTGTATTGTTAACTGTATGGTTGGAACGGGCGCATCCGGTCCATATGGGAACATGGAAGTTACGGGTTTTGGCGTTGGTACTTCCGTTATTGATGACAGGGTTTGTATCACGCATGAACCATACTGGTGGTGTCTCCTCTACCATTGCAATCGGTATGGGCGATGGGCCGCGGTTCTACAACCAATTGGCTGGAGCGGAAAATAATGGTGCTGTCATGCAGTTCTTGAACAATGTGGACATGACCGCAATGAACGAACCCCAAGGTTACTCTAAAGCAGCGATGATGCGGATTAAAAGCGAGTACGTTGCTGAGGCCAAAAAACTGAACAAAACCAGGGCGAATGATTTTGCCAAACAAACGATTATTTTGAATTTAAGTGAAAGTTTTGCGGATCCTACCCGCGTTCCCAATCTTAGTCTGAATAAGGACCCGATTCCGTACATTCGATCACTAAAAAGACAAACTACGGCAGGGGTAATGATGAGTTCCGGGTATGGTGGGGGAACGGCCAACATGGAGTACGCTTCATTGACCAGTTTGGATTTAGCGGCATTTGCACCGTCCTTATCAACACCCTTTACGCAGTTACCATTCACGAATTCGTACGGTCCCTCGATTGCCAAACTATTTACCGATACTAGTGGAATTCATCCCAATACTGCCCTGTATTATCGTCGAATCCACGATTACCCAAAGTTAGGAATTAAAAAATTTTATTATCTTGGTAGCAAGTACAAAATTAAGCATCAGAAGAAAATTGAGAACAGTCCATATCTTTCCGATGAGACGGCGTACGATAACGCTGAACTAAGGATTAATAGTACGCAGTCGGGACAGTTTATTAACCTGGTTACTATGCAGAACCATTATCCTTACAGCGATCATTACTACACCAACAAAGGGTTTGAGGCATCCGGATCCGCCCTGAGTAGTAATACTGATACTGATGAAGTAGAACAGTTTGCTACTGGATTATCGTACACGGATACCGCAGTCAAAAAGTTCATCAAGGAAATAGACAACATCAACAAGCCAATTACCTTTATCTGGTACGGTGATCACCTTCCAGGCGGCATTTATGATGGACTCGACGTGACGAAGAACAACGTAGCCCTGCACGAGACTGACTACTTCATTTATTCCAATAAGTACGCCCGCGAGCACGAGGGGGCGGCCAAGAAACTGAATTATTCGGTGACTGATCCGAGTCAATTCACTTCGCTGGCGATGATGCAAACCAATTCTAAGGTGTCGGCATACTACGCCATGATGAACGATGTCACCAAAAAGTTACCGGCTATGTCAGTCAACCTTAATGCAACTGAATCAGATACCAACCGAGCACTGATGGTTAACGAGCAGGGCAAGCAGGTTAACGCATCCAGTTTGTCCGCAAAACAGAAAAAATTGTTGCGCGATTATAAACTAATTCAGTACGATACGGTGTCTGGTAAACACTATCTGGGAGATGATTTCTTTACCAAAATCATCAAATAAACTGATAGTTTGTTATCCATAACTGGTGTTAAAGCCGTCTACGGGGTAAAATACCCGTGACGGCTTTTTCAGTAAATATGGTGGTGTACTCTTTGGGCATCACGTAACTACGAGGAGAATTATAATGACAACGACATTTCCCGATGATAGCTTAGCGCTACATACGGATTTGTACGAAATTAACATGATGTATACGTACTGGCGGGAAGGCATTGCTGAGCGTAATGCCGTCTTTGAATCGTATTTCCGTACGATTCCGTATGGCAACGGATACGCCGTGTTTGCCGGCCTAGAACGGGTTGTGCAGTATTTACAAGGTTTACGGTTTAGCGACACGGATATCGCGTATCTGCGGGAGACGCAGGATTACGATGAGGATTTTTTGCAGTACCTCAAAGATATGCGATTGGGGCTAAGCATTCGTTCTGCAGTTGAAGGGGACTTGGTTTTTAACAATGAACCCGTTATGCAGATTGAGGGCCCATTGGTTCAGGGTCAGCTAGTCGAAACCGCCATCTTGAACATCATTAACTACCAAATTCTAATTGCGACCAAGGCTTCTCGGATTCGTTCCGCAGCAGGCAGTGACCCGCTGCTGGAGTTTGGCTCCCGGCGCGCCCAAGAGATGGACGCGGCTCTGTGGGGAACGCGGGCTGCTTATATTGGTGGTTTTGATGCCACTAGTAATGTCCGCGCAGCGAAGATTTTTGACATTCCGGCTAGTGGGACGCACGCACATTCGCTTATTCAAACCTACCGTAATGATTACGAAGGTATGATGGCCTATGCACGCACGCACCATGACTGTGTATTCCTGGTTGATACGTATGATACCTTGCGTAGTGGGGTTCCTAGCGCGATTCGTGTTGCCAAAGAAATGGGCGACAAGATTAGCTTCCAGGGCGTGCGTATCGACAGTGGTGACATGGCCTACATTAGTAAGCGGGTCCGGCAGCAACTAGACGAAGCTGGCTTCGATCAGGCTAAGATCTATGCGTCTAACGACCTGGATGAAAAAACCATTCAGAACCTGAAGATGCAAGGTGCGAAGATTGACGTCTGGGGTGTGGGTACACGTGTCATTACGGCTTACGACCAGCCAGCTTTAGGCGCTGTATACAAGCTGGTGTCAATTGAGAGTGATGATGGTAGCATGGTTGATACCATTAAGCTATCGAGCAACGCCGAAAAGGTATCGACACCTGGTAAAAAGCAAGTGTGGCGGATTACGGATACGAAGGATGGCAAGTCGGAAGGGGATTACGTCGCTGTTAGCGATGAAAATCCGGCTGCACAATCTGAGCTGTACATGTTCCACCCTAACTACACTTATATCAATAAGACGTTGCACAACTTTACTGCACGCCCAGTACTACAGGATATCTTTGACCACGGCGAGCTGGTGTATGAATTACCAAATTTGCACGCGATTCGTGCTTACGCGGCCAGCAACATGGACTCGCTTTGGGACGAATACAAGCGGGATCTCAACCCACAGGAATACCCGGTTGACCTTTCGCAAAAGTTGTATGACCACAAGATGGACTACATTCAGCAAGTCCGTGCAGCGGTAGCCAAGTCGATTGATGAACTTAATTAGTGGGGGAACTACGGATGCGAACATTACAGAAGAAAATTATTACGGCCTTACATGCAGTGCCTAGTATTGATCCAGAGAAAGAAATCCGGACTCGCGTCGACTTTCTCAAGGACTATATGAAAGCTAACTCGTTTTTGAAGACTTATGTCTTAGGAATCTCAGGCGGTCAGGATTCCAGTCTGGCGGGGACGTTAGCGGAACACGCTGTTACCGAACTACGCGCAGAGACTGGTGACGATTCGTACCAGTTCATTGCTGTCCGGCTGCCATACGGTGAGCAGGCTGACGAGGCCGACGCTATGCAGTCCATAGAATTCATGCAGGCCGACCAAACCATGCGCGTTAACATTAAGTCTAGCGTCGACGCGATGGAGCAGGCAGTCGTGGCTAACGGCATTGAAATTTCTGACTTCAACAAGGGTAACATCAAGGCGCGCGCGCGGATGATTGCCCAATATGCGATTGCGGGTCAAACCCACGGTGTCGTGATTGGTACTGACCATGCCGCCGAGGCCGTTACTGGCTTCTACACGAAGTTTGGTGATGGCGGGGCGGACTTAACCCCGCTTACTGGGCTCAACAAGAGTCAGGGGGCGTCCATGTTGAAAGCTCTGGGTGCACCAGCGCACCTCTACGAAAAGGCGCCCACTGCTGATTTGGAAGATAACCGTCCTGCACTAGCAGATGAGGTTGCGTTAGGGGTCACCTACCGCAACATTGACGATTACCTCGAAGGCAAAGAAGTGGATGACGCCGTGGCGGAGAAGATTGAGGCTTGGTACCTGAAGACCGAGCACAAGCGGCACCTACCGGCGACGGTATTTGATGAGTTTTGGAAATAGCTACACGGTATGAATGGAGGAACACCATGTCTTTAGGCTCTTTTACTGGGTTAGAACCTAAGCGGCGGTCAAGATTTAACAGCCGGATTTTGCGTTTTGGTGCAAAGTCGCTGGGCACAAGTGGTCAAACCACTATTAGTACGTCTGTGGGGGCTGTGCTCTAGATGAAGGCTAGGTATAGAATCCCCATAACTGTTGTTTATTATTTGGCACTGTCTTTGGTAATGGTTTATCCATTATACAAGACAGGGTTTTTGTTTAATGGCTATGACCAGGTATTCCATCTATCTCGAGCACACGAGCTCGCAACTGCTTTTAAAGCAGGTCATTTTGGATACAGCTATGCGATGAATAGCTTCAACGATGTTGGCCAGGCAGTGGGTGTGTTTTACCCCAGTCTTAGTGTTTTGGTATTGGCCATATTCCAGTTGTTGTTTAGCAATCTTGTCTTGAGCACTTACATGGCGGTTTTTGTTACTGTCTTCCTGGGGCTATTAATTAGCCATTACGCCATAATGAGATTGAAGAAGGGCCACCTGACTGCGGCCATTTTTTCCAGCCTATACATTGGGTCTACCATATTTTTGAATGTTTGTTTCGTGTGGTTCGACATGGGGTGGTTGTGGGCACTGATTTTTATTCCGTTAGTTTTATCGGGATTCGTGCAAATATTTGCTCATCGTAGCGCAACGGTCACTGACTTTGTCATTGGGATAGCTGCGCTCCTGCTTAGCCACATAGTTAGCTTTTTTGTAGTATTGTCTGGCCTCGTGGTAGTTACAGTTATAATTGCTTTCTATCGTTCTGATTTTTACTTCTACCTCAGAAAGTTTATTCTTGGTGGCCTGGTAGCTATGGGATGCACAGCCTTCTTTTGGATTAAGTTTGTGCGCATTTACTTAACAAACACGATTAGCGGAGTGAACAAAATAGATTCATCGTTCTACGCTTTAAAGCCAGGAACCATTTTCACGGATTCGCTTAATAATACATCGGTTACAGGAAATATTGGCGCTATAATTCTGTTGGTCTTAATCGTATTACTCACGCAGAAAAATAAATTTGATTTGTTAGATGGTTCGGCATTGGCCGGTTCGATTTTGTGCTTGTTTTTATCTAGTTCACTATTCCCGTGGATTCACGTTCAAAAATATCTTGGTAGTTTCATTCAATATCCGGTGCGGTTTTTAAGCGTAGCCATGGTGGGACTGGCATTTGTTGCCGCTGATGTATTGTCCCAGATGTTGTCGACTAAAGAATATAGATTTAAAACTTTGACTACCAGCGGTTTAGCTTTGGGCCTGATCCTGACGGCTTTTTCGTCTGCGACTGAGCTTTCCAGTCATCTTGATACAAATGATCAATTACGGACGCCATCTATCAATGTCCTCGCGCAGCCGTCCAATAAATTCAATGAAAATGCTGCAAAGCACATATTCAGCGAAAGATTTTTGATGGCCGGGCAGTTCGATTATTGGCCTCAACAAAGTATTAAATTCGGTCAGGATATTATCAGGCACGTTGGAGCAATCAATGGTAAAAAAGTGCGATTGTCCCCGACACCGGTGAAAAATGGTCTCTCCTACCATGTATCCCTTAAAAAGGGTGATCAGGTCGATTTACCGCTTTTGTCATACGGCGATGGGCTTAAGGTGCCTAATGGCCTAAAGGTGACCACTAGTCACCGGGGAACGGTTCTAATTACGAGCAACAAACCGGTTAAATCGATTGTGGTTGAAAGAACTAACAGCATCATTGATATTTTGGCAAATGTAGTCTCTGTTTTGGTGGCGATTTCCTTCGCATTTTTATGGGCACACAAGAAATTCGGTTTAAAAAGAATATTCTAATTGCAATGGTCAATTGAGGGCTACTAAAAGAATCCCGTTTCGTCAGTGTCTGACGAAACGGGATTTTTTTTAGGTGTTTACTTTTGATAGTTTTCCATGTCGGATTCGGTTACTTTCTTGTGTCCATTTTTCTTTGCGTTAAGTACAGCTTTGGCAATATCCGAGTTACTCCAAGAGGATGTATCTACGCCCTCGGATTTTAAGTCAGCACGCGCTTGGCTAATTTCTGCACTAGTGACGCCGGATACAGAGCTATTTTCAGCACTCGTAGAAGCAGATGCTGATGAACTTGAACTACTAGTGTCGCTGGAACTTGCCGACGAGCTGCTTGCCGCTGCGCCGTTATCGTCGGTGGACGAAGTGTTTGTCGGCGTTGTGGCTGATGCCCCGTTTAGCAGTGACGCCTTCAATTCTAAGGCCTTAATTTGAATTTGGTAGTAGGGCTTAGATTGAATATCTTTGTCGCCTAGTAAATCGTTGATTGTTCCCAAGGCTGACGCTGTGTTGCCGGACTTTGCGGATTGCTGGGCGAGCTCAATTTCGTGGTTAAACGCCTGAGCAGTTTGTTTCCGTACGGTGATCTTGCGAACCAACTTTTTCCGGGCGGAGATAATCGCCCTGGTTCCGCCCTTAACGGACTTTGCTTCGCTCAGTGCGGATGTTAGTTGGTAATCGTCCATCTTTTGATTAGCGTTGTCCAGCTTTGAAGCCTTGGAGTAGTACCCCTTTGTCTTGCTATCACTGCTATATTTGCTGGCAACCTTGTAGTATGTAGCCGCGGCCGAGTAGTCGCCCTTAATGATGTTTGTGTTACCAGAACTAACGGCATCCTTTGATACGTTATTATCGTTATTGCCACATGCAGCAGCGAAAAAAGACAGCGCCAAGACCGTCGTGGTTGCTACTAATAAACCCTTCTTTTTCATTTTTCCAACCCCCAGTATTATTGACGAACCATAACACTAATCATAATGGATAAAGTTGTGACAAAACGCAACCCCTCAATCTGATGATTGCAACAAATACGTAATGAAAGATTTAAGAAAGTTTTGTATAATAACGTTATGAAAGGTTGTTGGGTAGTTTTGGAATGATTATTGGGTAATGGGTGATGAAATATGAATAAATTAGCAAAGTCGGCCACTGTTAGCATTGTGACCTTGATGTCCGCTGCTGTTCTTGCGGGGTATGCTGGAGACGGCATACATAATGTCGATGCGGCGGTGATTACTCCCAGTGAGTTACATACCAGTTCGTCAATCAATAGCTATATTGCCGACCACAAAATTCAGCCGGTTGGTATAACTAAGGAACTACATACGTTTGACATGTTTAATTACAGCACGTCAGGCCAGAAGCCAGAAGGTGTTGTGTTCCACTACACCGATAACGCTACTAACTACAGCGCTCGGAACGAAGCTAACTACGAGATTAATGGTGGGTGGGAGAACGCCTTTGTGCATACTTTTGTTGACGCGGGCACAATCCTGAACATCCATGACACCAATTTTGGCTGCTGGGGATCCGGACCAAACGGAAACAAAAAGTTTGTTCAGTTTGAGCTGGTAACTGCGCGCAATCGCGATGAATTTGCACGGTCAATTAGTAATGCTGCGTGGTACGTTGCGTACTTGGCGCACGAATACGGTTGGAATTTGACCTTGGCCTCACAAAATAATGGTAGCGGCACCTTGTGGACACACTATGATGTGACGCACTACCTAGGCGGGACGGACCACACCGATCCGATTGCTTACCTGAATAGCTGGGGCTATAACACCACTCAGTTCCTCGATTTGGCCAAAGCATATTATCAGTACGGCGGTTTTTATGACACGATTACCTCTAACGTTGCCAAGACGTATAACGCGACGATTACGCAGGATAACCGGAATGATGGCTTGTATGCAACTGGTCCATACAACACAAGTGATGAGACTAAGGCGGTGGCGGCGGTCACTGCCAAATCATTAAGCGGCCAAACAGTCCAAGTACTGCGCGAGGCAGTGACGAAGCTAGGAACGTGGGTGCAAATCAAGACAGCTGACGGCCAAACTTGGTGGATGGATAAGCAGGGCGTTAAGGTTAATTACGATCCAATTATTTCGTCTAAAAAGGTCAACTATGGGGCATACTTGGACCAGTCATCTAGCAGCTATGGTCTGTACAAGGATGGGCCCTACATGACAGGTGCCTCCACGTTCGTGTACGCGTCCAAACATGCATCTGGTTTTAGCAACGAACCAATCACTGTACTGGCCGAAGAAGTTACGAGAACTGGAACTTGGGTACAAATTCGGTTGAGTAACGGCGACACTTGGTGGATGGATAAGCAAGGTATCAAGAGTTACGATACGGTTACCAATCAGAAGTCACTCAACAACACTACGGTTCGCATTACCCAGGACAGTCGGAATGATGGCATGTATGCGAGCGGGCCATACCACACGAGTGCAGATACTGTGCGTCCCGCTGCGAAGTCTCTGAAGAAATTCAACGGGCAGACTGCTACTGCGCTTCAACAAGAAAGCACGGCTTTAGGGACGTGGGTACAGTTGAAGCTTGGTGATGGTTCCACTTGGTGGGTTGATGAACGCGGAATTACCTTCTTTGATCCAATTCTGTCTAAAAATTCTAATTCATCCGTTGTGACCGTTAAGCAGGATAATCGGAATGACGGACTATATGAAACTGGCCCATACATGACGAGCAATTCAACCTATACCGTCGCTTGGAAATCGGCTAAGAAATATAATGGTCAGCGGGCTACCGTGCTAGGTGAAGAGACAACTAAGCGTGCAACGTGGGTTCACATTAAGTTCAGTGATGGTTCAACGTGGTGGATGGACAAGGCGGGCGTGGCACCGTTTGATTATGACAAAGTGTTATCAACCAACAATGTCACATACAGTGCGCAAATTAATCAGTCTGGTCGGTCTGACGGTTTATACCAAGATGGGCCGTTCATGACTGGTGCCACCACACTTGCGGTTGCAGCAAAAACCGCTAAGCCATTTAATGGACAAACTGCTAATGTTTTGAAGGAAGAAACTACCGTTAAGGGGACATGGGTACAGGTCCGCTTTGCCAATGGCGAAACGTGGTGGATGGATAAGCGCGGTATTTCTGCGTTTGACACCATTACTAATCAAACGAACACCACGTATAAGGCCACCGTTAATCAAAATGGCCGCAATGACGGTCTGTACCAAACAGGTCCGTATTACACTAGCAGTGACACCAAGAACGTCGCCGCCAAAACCGCTAAAAAGTATAACGGTCAAGACGCTACGGTACTGGGCGAAGCCACCACTAAGCGCGCTACCTGGGTCCACGTCCAGTTCGGTGATGGTTCAACGTGGTGGATGGATAAGCAGGGCGTAGCTGCATTTGCCTATGACAAGGTACTTTCATCGACAAATGTGACTTACAATGCGCAGGTTAATCAATCCAATCGTACTGATGGACTATATCAGGATGGGCCGTACATGACTGGTGCGACGACTAGAGCGGTTGCGGCCAAGAACGCCAAGCAGTTTAATGGTCAATCAGCCACAGTTTTAAAGGAAGAGACAACCGCTAAGGGTACCTGGGTACAGATTCGCTTTGCTAATGGAGAAACCTGGTGGATGGATAAGCGCGGTATTTCCGCATTTTATCCAATTACAAATCAGACCTCCGTCAACTATCAAGTCAAAGTAAATCAAGACAATCGCAACGATGGGCTTTATCAGACGGGCCCGTACTATACCAGTCTTGCAACCAAGAATGTGGCCAATAAAACTGCTAAGCAATATAATGGTCAGTCTGCAGTGGTAACAGCAGAAGCTACAACGCCAACGGCAACGTGGGTATTAGTTAAGTTTGCTGACGGTTCGAGCTGGTGGATGGATAAAAACGGCGTGACAAAGCAGTAATTGAAGTTTTGCGATGGTTCTGCGGACGATATATTTACGCGAATATTCCCTTGCGCCGCATCTATGTATTCATGTATACTAACCTTAAAGATAAGGGAGTAACCAGCCGGCATTCGTGCCGGCGGTAGTGCCACCAAGGATAAATCCTGGTACTACCTTAAACAGGTGAGACTTATGGACTTGAGCCGAACGCGGCTTTGAGTGCATAAGTCTTTTTTATTCCCAGACTAAATACAAGGGGGCAACAAAATTGGCCAACAAGCCTAGTTACCAACGTGATACTCAATCAGTGATGCAGGACCAAAAGACCACAGCGGATGGTCTTTCTAGCCAGGAGGCACAAGACCGTCTTAATCAGTATGGCCCCAACGCTTTGGCCGCAAAGAAAAAGAAGACACTGCTGGGGCGGTTCCTCGACCAATTCAAGGACTTCATGATCATTGTGCTACTTGTGGCCGCTTTGGTTGCGGGGGTAGTTGTGCACGAGTGGGCCGATGCGGCCATTATTTTGGCCGTTGTGCTCTTGAACGCCGTGTTTGGGGTGTTCCAAGAAAGCAAGGCGGAACAAGCGATTGAATCACTTCAGGCGATGACCAGCCCTAATGCCAACGTACGGCGTGATGGCAAAGTGGTAGTGGTACCCAGTTCAGAAGTGGTGCCAGGTGATATCATTTTGCTGGAGGCGGGGGATGTGGTGCCCGCCGACTTGCGGCTCATTGAGTCTGCCAATTTGCAGATTGAAGAATCGGCTTTGACGGGTGAGAGTGTGCCGGTCAACAAGCAGATTGACACAATTGATGAAGAAGCCGGCATCGGTGACCGGACCAACATGGCGTTTATGAGTACTAACGTTACGTACGGCCGTGGCCTCGGCGTTGTGACTGGCACGGGGATGCAGACTGAGGTGGGACACATCGCCTCTATGTTGGACAACCAAAAGGAAATGCAGACGCCGCTACAGGCTAACCTAGCAAAGTTGGGGCGTGCACTAACCGTATTGATTCTGGTAATTGCGGCGATTGTCTTCGTGGTTGGTCTGGCGAAGGGATCAGAGGATCCGGCCAACATGTTCCTGACGGCGATTTCTTTGGCCGTGGCGGCTATTCCGGAGGGCCTGCCGGCGATTGTGACCATCATTTTGGCGTTGGGTACGCAAAAGATGGCCAAGCAGAACGCCTTAGTGCGCCGGTTACCTGCCGTGGAAACTTTGGGTAGTACGGAAATCATCGCCTCCGATAAAACGGGGACGCTCACGCAGAACAAAATGACCGTTGAGCAGACCTACTACGACGGCGAGTTGCACCCCGCAACTGAGGGCGTGGCTGATGATAGCCGGTTACTCCAAATTATGAGTTTTGCCAACGATACCAACGAGCAGGATGACGGTACACTCTTGGGTGACCCCACCGAAACTGCGCTGGTGGCTTTTGCTAAGCTGCACGATTTTGACTACCTTGCCGAGCTCCAGCAAACGCCACGGGTGGCCGAAGTACCGTTCGACTCGGAACGGAAGCTGATGTCGACCATTCACGACTTGGGTAACGGTCAGTTCTTGGTTGCCACGAAGGGTGCACCGGACGAATTGCTGCGGGTGTCGAGTAAGATTGACCAGCACGGCACGGTGCGCGACCTGACGGAAAGCGACCGTGATAACATTCTGGGCACAAACCATCAGCTGGCGACGCAAGCCCTGCGTGTTTTGGGGATGGCGTACCAGATTGTGGACCAAGTGCCAGTCGATGTGAATCCAATGAGCGTTGAGCAGGAATTAACCTTTGCCGGTCTGGTTGCCATGATTGACCCAGAGCGGCCAGAGGTACGGCAGTCCGTGGAGGAGGCCAAGCGTGCTGGCATCCGGCCGTTGATGATTACGGGTGACCACCGCGATACAGCCCAGGCCATTTCGGAACGGTTGGGTATCATCACCCCGGGTGAGGACCACGCCGTTATTACCGGGCGCGAGCTAGACCAAATTAGCGATGAAGACTTTGCGAACTCCGTGCAGGACTACTCCGTATATGCCCGTGTGGCACCAGAACACAAGGTTCGGATTGTGAATGCATGGCAGGGCCAGGGCAAAGTGGTGGCGATGACCGGTGACGGCGTGAACGATGCGCCGGCTTTGAAGGCGGCGGATATCGGTATTGCCATGGGTGTGACTGGGACCGAAGTGGCCAAGGGCGCTTCAGACATGATTTTAGCGGATGACAACTTTAGCACCATCGTGGATGCAGTCCGCGCCGGACGAAAAGTCTTTGCTAACATCACAAAGTCGATTCAGTACCTGCTATCGGCGAACTTGGGTGAGGTGTTGACGCTGTTCATGATGACCATGATTGGCTGGGACATCCTCGCACCCGTACACATTTTGTGGATTAACCTAGTGACGGATACGTTACCAGCAATCGCTTTGGGGGTGGAGCACACTGAACGTGGGATTATGCAGCAGAAACCACGCGGGCGAAATTCCAGTTTCCTTTCCGGCGGTGTTGGTACGGCGATTATTTGGCAAGGTCTGCTTGAAGGAGCACTGACGCTGGGTGTGTACTGGCTAGCGATCACGTTCCCAGTGCATACCAGTTCGGCGGCGATGCATGCGGACGCGTTAACCATGGCTTACGTAACTTTGGGGCTGATTCAGCTGTTCCATGCGTTCAACGTGAAGTCACTCCACGGCTCATTGTTCTCCATGCACGTTTGGAATAACAAGGCCTTCAACTGGGCAATTGGTGTGGCGGCGCTCGCACTAGCCGTAACGGTGGTAGTGCCAGGGTTCAACGGCTTGTTCCACGTAACCACATTGAACGCACTGCAGTGGGGGATGGTTGCCGGTGCCGGAATCTTGATGATTCTGGTGGTGGAAATCGTGAAGTTCTTCCAACGGCGCGTGTTAAAGGTTAAAATATAGTCTGTGAGACTAAAAGCGGCGCTCATGTGAGCGCCGCTTTTTGCGGATAGAGTAGGCTATAACTTGCTCTATTAAAAAACAGAATTAATCGTTAATTCAACTTGGAGGACTTTTTGATGAATAAGAACCAACAACGGATGTACAACTACGGTCGTTTGATTAACGACGTGATGTCGGATGTCGAAAAGTTACAGGACCGGATGAGTCCGCAGTTTCAGACGCTGCGTACCGCTATCGATGACGACAAGCTGGCGGATGTAGCCGCAGACGATTTTGCGGACATTCAAAGCAGCTTTGCCAACGGTACCGCGGAGTATCGGACATTAGCGGAAAAGCTGAATGCTGCCTCTGCGCCGGCAAGACTTTTGGGTAACCACAAGCTGTTGGTGGGGGCCTTCGACCGCTTTGTGCAGGGTTGTCAGGAAATGACCGATAGTTTGCAGGATGGCGGTAAGATTGACGTAGCCAAGTTTGATGCCGCCGAACAGGCGCAGGATGCGGAGACCGATAAAATCACGAAGTACATTCAGAAGATTTCTTTACTGGTCTAAAACCCATTGACATCCCCCCGCCCAAACGAGTACACTCATCACATACTAATGAAACGTTCAGAGGAGGAACCGACATGTTTAACCCAAGTACTAAGCTCAATGGTTGGTGGCAAAACTAACATGGGGTGGGTTGCGTAGACGCAAGCTGCCAAGACGCAGGTTGTGTCTATGTTGGTTTTCTTCACTTTGACCGCATAGGCATCCACAAAGGATATCCTATGCGGGGGCATTATCAGACTTCCGCAATTAACTTTGTGGGGGTCTTTTTCTTTGCCTGGGTCAAACGTAGTCATAATGGGAGAGGGAGAACGATTTTATGAAACGAATGATTGCATTTATCACCGCCTTGGTGCTCTTCGTCGGTGGCTGTTACATCGCTGACGTTATGCCCAAACATACTGCGAGTGCGAACAAGCCCCGCCAGCATCAAGTTGTGAAGAAGGTCGGCATTCTGCAGCTGATGTCGCACCCGGCCCTGAACGCCATCCACAAAGGAATTGTGGCCGGCCTCAAAGATGAGGGCTACACCGTGGGCAAGAACCTCAAGATTGATTTTCAGAATGCGCAGAACGACCAAAGTAACTTGAAGTCCATGGCGACGCGCTTCGTTAACGAAAAGGAGGACGCCACCGTCGGAATTGCCACGCCGTCCGCTCAGGCATTGGCTAACGCCACCAGCAAGATTCCGGTGGTGATGGGGGCCATCACCGACCCGGTTTCTGCCAAGTTGGTTAGCAGCGTGAAGAAACCTGGCGGTAACGTCACTGGGGTGTCTGACCAGGCACCAATTGACGCCCAGTTGCAGTTGATTCGCAAGATTGTGCCGTCCGCTAAGACCTTGGGGGTCATCTACACCAGCTCGGATGACTCGTCACAAGCCCAGGTCAAGTTGGTCCAGCAAAAGGCCCACAAGTACGGCTTTACCATCAAAACGTTCTCCATCAACTCAACGAACGACCTCCAGCAGGTCGCTCAGCAGATGGTGACGCAGGTCGATGCCATCTTTGTACCCACTGATAACACTATTGCCAGTGCCATGCCGACGCTCGCCAACGTGGCTAACGGCGCTAAGAAACCCATCTTCCCAACCGTGGATACGATGGTTGAGGATGGTGGGCTCGCCACGGTGGGCCTGAACCAGTATGATTTGGGCGTGAAGACCGGTAAAATGGTCGCCCGTATTCTGAAGGGTGACAAGACCGCGACCATGCCGGTTGAGTTTATGACCAAAGGCGACTTGATTATCAACCAGAAAGTTGCTGACGAACTGGGAATTAAGATTCCCGCTAAATTATTAGATGAAGCCAAGACTTCAGGAAAGGTCGTGAAATAAATGGGTGTATGGATTTCAGCAATTAGTCAGGGGCTACTCTTTGGTATCATGGGCATCGGTTTGTTTCTCACCTTCCGGATCCTCGATTTCCCCGACATGACCGTCGAAGGTACGTTCCCGTTTGGTGCCGCCGTAGCCGTGGCTGCGATTGCACACGGAATTAACCCCATCATTGCCACCATTCTGGCCGCCGTGGCCGGTATGCTGGCAGGGCTCGTGACGGGATTGCTCGCCACCAAGGGGCACATGCCGTTGCTGTTGGCGGGTATTCTGGTGATGACCGCGTTGTACTCAGTTAACTTGCGGATTATGGGGCAGTCCAACCTCTCGTTGTTGGGGATGAAGAACCTGTTCAACGGCAAGTGGATGAGCAGTATGCCGCCGTACATTGGCAGCGTCGTCTTTGGTTTTGTCGTCGTGACCATCGTGGTGGCGCTACTCATGGTCTTTCTCAACACACGGTTGGGCCAGGGCTTCATCGCGGCTGGTGATAACCGCAACATGGCGCGTTCCCTCGGGATTAACCCTGACCACATGCAGGTGCTGGGCCTCGTGGTCGGCAATGGCCTGATTGGTCTCTCTGGTGGCTTGGTAGCTCAAAGCGATGGTTACGCCGACGTGTCCATGGGTGTCGGCGTCATCGTCATTGGCCTGGCCGCCATCATCATTGGCGAAGTGCTGTTTGGCGAGCTGACCCTCAGCCAGCGTCTGATAGCCGTTGTCCTAGGCAGTATCGTGTACCGCTTTGTGATTGTCATCGTTTTGGACCTGGGCTTCTCGGCCGACGACCTCAAGCTGGTGTCCGCAGTGGTGCTTGCACTGTCGATTATTCTGCCACAGCTCAATGACCGTTTCCGGTTGAAGCGCACGTTACGCAAAGGGGTGCAAAGTGATGACTAAGACACAACTAGAACTCAAAGACGTGGCGGTGAACGTGGTCGCCGGACACGAAGTGAAAAATCTGTTGGAACACATTAACCTGACGTTGAACCAGGGCGACTTTGCTACCGTCATTGGCACAAACGGTGCCGGCAAGTCGACGATGTTTAATGCCATTGCGGGGGATCTCGAGATTACCCACGGGACGATTGAGCTGGCCGGTGAGCGGGTTGACCGCGAGTCACCCGAGAAGCGGGCCCGCCTGATTGCACGGGTGTTCCAGGACCCCAAGATGGGTACCGCCCCCCGGATGACGGTCGCCGAGAACTTGGCGCTAGCATCGCACCGGGGTGAACGCTTGGGGCTGCAGTCCCGTGCGTTGCGCGCCCAGATGGGCCATTTCAAGGACATTGCCGGCTTGGCACCGAACGGTCTTGATGAGGCCTTGAACAAACCGACCGAGGAGCTGTCAGGTGGCCAGCGACAGGCGTTATCGCTCCTGATGGCGACGATGCGGAACCCTGAATTGTTAATGCTGGACGAACACACGGCGGCGCTGGACCCACACACGAGTGCCGCGGTGATGGAGCTGACCGAGCAGATTGTGGCGGACAACCACCTAACCTGCTTGATGGTCACCCACCAAATGGATGACGCCCTGAATTACGGCAACCGCCTGATTGTGGTTGATGCGGGCCATATCGTGGCGGATTATAGTGGTGAAGAGAAGCAAGGTCTCTCACGTGCGGACTTGCTACAATACTTTGCCTAACGCAAGCAAAGGCGGCGAGCATGACCCCGGGTGGGGGTGCCCGCCGCCTTTGTGTGTAGTACAATTGGTGGCATTATTAATGAATGGGGGTACCGATGGTGGATACCAACGAATTACAAAGTTTAGTCGAAGAGGTGAGCGCACGCGACTTTGGCCGTCCGTTTACGGATCAGGCGGTGTTTAACGGCCGTTTGCGCACCACTGGTGGGCGGTTTTTCCCACGGGATATGCACCTGGAATTTAATACCCGCATGTTCGCGGCAGTTGACCAGACGACGCGGGTGGGTATTATTCGGCATGAGTTGACCCACTACCACCTGTACCGGGAGCACCGCGGCTTTAAGCATGGTGACCGTGACTTTCGGATCATGCTGCAGCAGGTGAGTGGTCTGCGTTACGCACCGTCATTGACGCCGCGGACCCCCACGGCCACTTTGCTGTATCGCTGTACCCGTTGCGGGACCGAGTACCCACGGCGGCGGCACATCAATACAGACAGGTACGTATGCAGCCGTTGCCGGGGGCGGTTGGCCCTAGTCGGTTAGTGGTTGTTGGAGCGTGGTGTATTGCGGCTTGTAACCTAGCTGGTGGTAAAGTGCGGTGGCAGCGTCGTTTTGGGCGGCGACGTTGAGTTGTATGAAATCAAGCGACTGGTCACGGGCCCACTGGCGAACGGCCGTGAGCAGTTCGGTTGCGACCCCCTGGCGGCGAACGGACGGTGCAACGTAAATGTCGACGAGGTAGGCAAAACGGTGGGGGATGATGCCGGGCCCCTTACCGGTAGTAGCGGTGGTGACGGTGGCAAAGGCGTCGTCGGGCGCATGGCCGTGGACAAAGGCGGTGGCGGAGTCGCCGACGATGTACTGTGCTACAGCCTGGAGGTCGGGTTGATCAAGCGGCTGAAACATGGTGGGGTTGAGTTGGGCGAGCTCGCCGATAAGTTGTTGGTGTAGGCGGGCGATTCCGGGGGCGTCGGTGAGGGTAGCGGTGCGAATGGACATGGAGGGTCACTCCTTAGTGTGATTTAAACTTTGTTTGAGAAAAACGATGGTGAGATTGGCATTTTTCCGTTGACATCGTTCCTGGTTCACGGCATAATAGTTCTTGTGCTTATGAGCACAGCATAGCAGAAATGCGGGCGTGGCGGAATTGGTAGACGCGCAAGATTAAGGATCTTGTGGCTTTCGGGCCATGGAAGTTCGAGTCTTCTCGCCCGCACTCGTTGGGACACCAGGGATGGTGTTCTTTTTTTATCGACAATTGGGTACGCAAGAGTAAACCGGCGTGCTCCATACGGCAATTGGACGTGAATTGTGTGTAGTTAGGACAGATAAAATGATGCCATAATGGGTGACGAAGCAACCTACTGATTGAATGCTTGACAGGGGTAACCTTTACGGCAATAAGGTTACTGAATTATTGTTAGCTGGTAGGTGGTTTAGGCGGTAATCCACTATGTTGGTCGTGTTGGGCTGGTGGTGGAGGTTGAGCGGGTGGTGACCGCGACGGCTGCAGGCCCGTAGTTCCGTTATGAGCGAAGCGAATTACGGAATCAAATTGGGTAGACCGAGGTGGTTTTGCTCGGGCTACCCAATTCGCGGTAGCCCGGTACGGGCGAGAGCGTGAGGCCAGCAGCACCGGTCGCGGTCACCACCCGCTCAACCGTAGCCGCCAGCCCAGCACGACCAGCACCCAGCCACCCTTGCGTTAGTGTAAAATGATGGTATTGAATAACAAGGAGGTCCCACCCCATGCGTCAACGTCGAAGCTCAGCTTACCGCCTCAGCATTATGTCACTGCTGGTGGCGCTGATTATATTGCAGTCATCATTACCCATGGTCGGTTACATTTCATTGGGCGGCATTTCAATCACCACGTTGCACCTGACCGTGATCACTGGCGCCGTGGTACTTGGTACTGGTTACGGTACGGCCTTGGGCGCCGTCTGGGGTCTGTCCAGTTTCATTATGGCGTTTGTGCGCCCATCAGACGTGCTGACGATACTGTTGTTCCGCAATCCCATCATTGCGTTCGTGCCGCGAATTTTAGCGGGGTTAGTGGCAGGGCTGCTGTTCAACCAGCTACTGCCAAAGGTGCGGACGGGACTCGGCGGCAGTATTAAGATGTCGCTGGCGGGTATCTGCGCCGCTTTGACCAACACACTCCTAGTGGTCGGTTTTACCTGGATCTTTTATGCCAGCAAAGCCGCGACAATGATCGGGCACGGCGCGAACACCAGCAACTTTGGGTTCGTCATGCTCGTCATGTTGGGTGTGAATGCCGTGGCTGAGGTCATCATGGCCGGCGTGGTCACGCCCATACTGGGGCAGGCACTAATTCGTTTTCGACGCCGGTAATGTGGTAACATCAAAGTAGTGTTGGCGTCGCGCTGGCGGCGCCTTTATTTTGCGTAACGTGGATTAGTTAGAGGGGGAGACAACTATGCGTATTGGCCTACGAACCGTTAAAACAGCGGTAGGTGCCGCGGTGGCTATGTTCATCGTTCAGGCGCTGGGAATTGCCAACTGGTGGGTTGCCGGGGTGCTCACCGTTCTGGCGGTGCGGGGCACAACGCGGGTTAGCTTCCGCTTGGCTTTGCACCGGATTATTGCCGCCATTGTGGCCGGAGCCATGGCGTCCGTCTTCTACCTGTTGGTCGGGTTCAACCCCTGGGCTTACGGACTGTGCTTACTGTTCTTTTTCCCAGTCATGGTGGCATTACGGATGACCGAGGGCATTGTGGAAGGAGCAATTGTTGCTACGGTCATTCTGACAAACGGGTTGGTCAACCGGACCCAGTTGACTGGTTTATTAATCATCGTTTTGGTCAGCTCGGCAGTGGGCGTGTTTCTCAACTTGTTCATGCCCAACGTGGACGATAAGATTCAAACTCACCAGACAGCCGTGACGAGTGTGATGATTGCCGCATTGCAAAGTATGCAGGAAGAACTCGGCGACGGCGTCGATGCACAAGCGACCGATGGTAATGGCAGTACGGCTGCCGACCGGGTGTGGGTGCAGTTGGCACAGGCTAAAGAGGCGATTGATCATGGCCGCCGATGGACTTTCCAACATTATGACAATCAAATACTGGCGGAAAACGATTATTATCGGGCGTATTTTGAAATGCGTAACCACCAGTACGAGCTGTTAAGGACCATGCAAACTTGCCTAGATGAAGGTAACGGTCAGTTGGAAGAACGGGAGGCCCTGCACGACATTATCGCGGCCACGGCCAAGCTTCTGGGCGAGGAAACGCCGTCCGCGACTTTGATGACCGCGGTGAAAAAAATAAAGCGCAATTTGTTACAAAATCCGTTAGCGTCATCTAATGATGGGTTGGTGATGCGCAACGAAACATTGCTGTTCGCGCGGAGTCTAGGGGAACTGCTCAACACCAAGCGCCAATTCGCGTTAGTCGTCAATGCCCAGAAATAAACTAAGAAAAGGGTTTCAAAAGCTTGCATGTGTGTGGGGAGCATGGTACTATAACAATGTACTTTTTGAATGGTCAAGGGTTCGATTGTTCGTCAGAATATCTCCTTTTGCACCAAACAAGAAATGCACACATTATTTTAAAACGCACTGATTAGGTGCAAGGAGGATTTTTCTGATGGAAAATGGTACTGTAAAGTGGTTCAACGCTGAAAAGGGTTACGGTTTTATTACTCGCGAAGATGGCAGTGACGTATTTGTTCACTTCTCCGCTATCCAGGGCGACGGCTACAAGACCCTTGAAGAAGGCCAAGCCGTAACTTTCGAAGTTGAAAACAGCGATCGTGGTCCCCAGGCGGTTAACGTCAACAAGGACTAATTAATTGCTTAAAGAGTCGCCCGGCTTGCCGGACGGCTTTTTTAGTACCATTATTTTGAGGTGATTACGCGTGTACATTAAACATCTATTACCAGGGCGCCGTGATTCGGCGTACGATTTGCTGCTTCTGGCTGATGAGGACGAGCAAATGCTGGGACGGTACGCCGAGCTGGGTGACATGCTGGCGATGTTCGATGAAGAGGATGATACTATCGTTGCCGAGGCGATTGTGGTGCCCATAGAGGATGGCGTCGAGCTTAAAAACATTGCGGTAGCCCCAGAGTACCAGCACCATGGCCTGGGTTCGCGGCTGGTAAGTGCAATTTGCGCGCAGTACTCCGGCCGGGTACCGTGGATAATGGTGGGGACGGGCGATGCCGACTTTGCTAACATCAGTTTCTACGAGCAGAACGGTTTTCGAGTGGTGGGGCGTGTCCCGGACATCTTTGCCCAGTATGATCATCCGATTGTGGTGAATGGCCTGCCATTGCGAGACATGGTGTATTTACGTCGAGATCTAGGCCCGGCGGTAGATAATGTTTCCTCCCGCAATAAGGTATAATGGATGGTATTCAATCGCTAGGGGGTGAACCGGTGGCTCGTAAACGCAAATCTAAGTTTCGTCGGCAGTGGGACCGGTGGGTGCGCAAACACCGCCTGCCCACGGGGTTAATTGCGACGCTTGCGGTGATTGTAGTCGGGGTCACCGTCATTGGGGTGCGCGCATTTCAGCAGCAGGCACAGCCTACCAACCAAGTTTCGTCAGCGGCTACCGAGCACCAGAAGTTTATCACCCACCTGGCCGGATACGCACAGACGTTGCAGGTGAACTCGGGGGTCCGGGCAAGTATTAGTCTTGGCCAGGCCATTCTGGAAAGCGACTGGGGTACCAGCACGTTGGCCAGTAAGTACCACAACCTCTTTGGTGTGAAGGCCGATGCGGATCAGGCAGGCAAGGAGCTGGACACCCAAGAATATCAGGACGGTAAGTGGGTCACCGTCACGGCGCGTTTCCGGGTGTACGCGAGCGATTATGCATCCATGCGTGAACATGCGGAGCTGCTTCAGCACGGAACAAGTTGGAATGCCCAACAGTACCAGTCGGTGATTAACGCGGCTACTTATCAGGAGGCTGCACAGGCATTGCAAAGTAGTGGCTACGCAACCGACCCCACGTATGCGGACAAGTTAATCCGGATTATTCGGCAATACCGTTTGTACCGGTACGATCAACAGACCAACAATAGCAGCAATTAGTTAACGGCGACCAGTAGCGGTCGCCGTTTTGTTGAATAATCGGTGCAAAGAGGTGGTAACGTTCCGTAATTTACGAACATTGATATTTTTGATTACCTTTTCATTCGGTTGTCTGATGGCAGGTTTTGTGTTAAAGTTATCAACATCTTAAAACACTTTTTTGAAAATTGGGAGGAAATTAACGGTGAAATTGCTTGAAGATCGTATCCGGCGTGATGGTGTAGTGTTGGGGGCTGACGTCCTAAAGGTGGATAATTTTTTGAACCACCAAGTGGATCCGGATCTAATGCAAGCGATGGGTGCCGAGTTTTACCGTCAGTTTCAGGACGCGAAAATCACTAAAATTTTAACGGTTGAAAGTTCGGGGATTGCTCCGGCTTTGGCTACCGCCATGGAATTCCACGTGCCGATGGTGTTCGCCCGTAAGCACAAGTCGCTGACGTTGAAGGACGACATGTTTACGGCCGACGTGTACTCATTCACCAAGCAAACTAGCAACACCATCTCCATTGCACACAAGTTCCTGAACGCTGATGACCGTGTACTGATCATCGATGATTTCTTGGCTAACGGTCAGGCCGTGAAGGGCTTAACCGAAATCATTGCGGCTGCTGGCGCAACTTTGGTCGGTGCAGGTATCGTCATTGAAAAGACGTTCCAGAAGGGACGGCAGATGTTGGACGAACAGGGGGTGCGTGTGGTGTCTTTGGCGCGTATCTCGGCCTTTGAAGATGGCCAAGTAGTCTTTGCCGACGAACAAGACGCTGAATAGTTAATCCGGGGAATAGAGGAGGTCATCATGGCACAAGATTCAACCCAGCGGCTCACTGAACCTGAAGCAGCGGTGTTGGGCATCCAACACTTGCTGGCAATGTATTCTGGCTCCATTTTGGTGCCCATTCTAATTGGGGCGTCGTTACACTTCTCATCTGAACAGATGACCTACTTAGTTTCTATCGATATTTTCATGTGTGGGGTCGCTACCGCCCTACAAATCTTTGCAAACAAGTTTTTTGGGATTGGACTGCCCGTAATTCTGGGCTGTGCCGTCCAGGCGGTTGCGCCACTAATTCTGATTGGGAAAAAGTTCGATTTCCCAACGATGTACGGGGCCATCATTGCCGCCGGTATCTTTGTGTTCTTGATTGCCGGTCTCTTTGCTAAAATTCGCAACCTCTTCCCGCCACTGGTTACGGGTACCGTCATCACCGTCATTGGTTTGTCGTTAATTCCGGTGGCCTTTCAGAATCTAGGCGGGGGCACTACGACCGCTAAGAACTATGGCGACATGCAAAACCTACTGGTTGGTGTCTTCACGCTACTGGTCATCCTGGTTATTAATGCGTGGGGTAAAGGCTTTGTTCGTTCAATTGCCATCCTGATTGGTTTGGTCGGCGGGACGTTGTTGGCCGGTGCCATGGGGATGGTCAGCTTGGCCCCGGTGGCCGAAGCTAGCTGGTTCCACGTACCCACGCCGTTTTACTTCGGCGTACCACACTTTGAATGGTCGTCCATCGTGACGATGATTCTGATTTCGATGGTGTCCATGGTCGAGAGTACCGGGGTCTTCTTTGCCCTCGGTGACATCGTGGGTCGCGAAATCAAGAGTGACGACTTGAAGCGGGGTTACCGTGCCGAGGGTCTGGCGGTGATGCTAGGCGGTATTTTCAATACTTTCCCGTACACCACGTTTAGTCAGAATGTAGGTTTGGTGCAGTTGTCGGGAATCAAGAGCCGCAAGCCCGTCATCTATTCGGCCTTCTTCCTGATCCTGTTGGGGCTTTTACCTAAAATTGGTGCGTTAGCGACCATTATCCCGTCGCCCGTTTTGGGTGGGGCCATGGTCGTGATGTTTGGGATGGTTGCCGTTCAGGGTATCCGGATGCTGGGTGAGGTCGATTTCCATAATGACCATAACCTGCTGGTGGCGGCAATTTCCATCGGCCTAGGTTTAGGTGTGACCGTGCAGCCTGACATCGTGCAGTGGTTGCCCAAGACGGTTCAGATGTTTGCCTCGTCAGGTATCTTGATGGCCAGCGTTTCTGCTGTTTTACTTAATTGGTTGTTTGGTCTCGGCCATAAACAGGCCTAATCTGCTACAATAACGGTATTAATATCGGGCGATAACGGCCAGCACGATGCGCCGTACGCCGATTGTAGACGGATAGGAGTGGAAGCTCATGACTAACTTTATTGAACCAGGTGCGACCGTGGGTATTATCGGCGGAGGTGCCGCGGCTTTGCAACTCGTGCGTGCCGCCCACAATTTGGGAATGCACGCGGCAGTTTTGGCGCGGACCAACGGTGACGCTGCGTTGACCGAAGCAGAATTTCCGCTTGTTGGTCGGAGTACCGACGTCGACGCGCTCCAACAGTTGCGCGACTTGTCTAGCGTTATTACCTACATTGACGAGTCTGTGGCCGACGCGACGACCATTGATGACCTCGTGCCGGCGGACAAGGTGCCCGGCGGGACGGATTTCCTGGCGATGACGCAAGACCGGTACTTGGAAAAGGTGTTCCTGGAAGACCTCAACATGAACGTATTGCCGTACGCTCAGGTGGTGACGGCGGACGACATTGATAAGGCCGTCAACGCGGTGGGGTTCCCGAGCATCCTCAAACCCATTCAGAAGGGCATTGGGCAGGATCAGCAGCTGGCCTTAACTAACGACGCCGATATCTGGCGGGCAAAGGGGCTGTTGGAAAAGCGGCCGTACATCGTTGAAGCTTGGCTCGATCAGCCGCGCGAGTTTGCCATCACGGCCATTCGCACTGCGGATGGTATGCAGGTGCTCCCTGCCGTCGAAAACAAGGTGGCGCAGCATGAACTCCAGTACACAATTTTGCCGGCGCAGGTTGATAGTACGGTGGCCGACGAAATGGAACGGATTACGCGCAAAGTTGGGGAGCAAATCACCCAAATTGGGTTGTTCACGGTGGAGTTTTTCCTGACCAATGAGGGTAACCTCTACGTTAAGCGGTTGTCGCCTGGTCCCCACCAAAGTGCGGATGTATACACGACGGCGACCACCACTTCCCAATACACTTTGCACATGCGGGCTGTTTGTGGCTGGCCCGTTGCCGAAGTCCGCGTGATGGACGGCGCCGTGATGAAGCCGTTACGTCCAGAACAACTCGGCGCGGTGAGCGTGCAAATTCAGATTAAGCCTGATTGGCATTGGCGGTTCTTCCCAGAAGGCAGTCATCTCTACGGTGAGCTCACCGTCCTCGGGGCCCCGGCCAAGGTAATTGAGGCGTTGAACGCAACGGGTGACCTGGCGTTAGACATGACTGCCGCTGAGTAGGAACGCTCGCTACCCGGCTTTGCACTGGCCTAAACTAAATCTATAGCTTCAAGTTAACACTAAGAACGTTGTTGTTGAGTTAGAGGGTAAGACAAGGGGGATAGGACAGATGATTGATCGCTACAGCCGTTCCGCAATGGCCGAAGTGTGGTCGGAACAGAACAAGTACGCTGCGTGGTTGGAAGTCGAGATACTAGCCGTTGAGGCGCACGCCCAGATTGGCGTGGTGCCGCAGGCTGATGCCGCCGCCGTTCGTGCACACGCGAGCGTGGATGCTGACGAGGTTGCGCGCCTGGAACTGGAGACGCGTCATGACGTGGTGGCCTTTACCCGCGCGGTTTCAGAAACGCTCGGGGACGAAAAAAAGTGGGTGCACTACGGACTAACC
This sequence comes from Lacticaseibacillus pantheris DSM 15945 = JCM 12539 = NBRC 106106, assembly GCF_001591865.1. NCBI lineage: Bacteria > Bacillati > Bacillota > Bacilli > Lactobacillales > Lactobacillaceae > Lacticaseibacillus > Lacticaseibacillus pantheris. The sequence continues at coordinate 20,681 of NZ_BCVS01000001.1, read as the reverse complement.
AGTACTGACGTTGTGGATACCGCTCAAGGTTACTTGCTGAAGCAGGCTGACGCCATTTTACGGCAGGATTTAGCCGATTTAGTTGCCGTGGTGAAGCGCCGGGCCCTAGAGTTCAAGGACACGGTGATGATGGGCCGCACGCACGGTGTGCACGCGGAGCCGACTACCTTTGGGCTGGTCCTTGCTAACTGGTACGCAGAGTTACTGCGTGACCAAAAGCGCTTTGATGATGCCGCGAGTGACGTTGAGGCGGGGAAGATTAGTGGCGCGGTCGGCACCTTTGCGAATACACCACCAGCAGTTGAGGCATACGTGACCGATCACCTAGGCATTCGGGCGCAGGACGTGGCGACGCAGGTGTTGCCGCGGGACCTGCACGCACATTACATACAAACCCTGGGGTTAATTGCGACCTCCATTGAGCGGTTTGCGACCGAGGTGCGGCACCTGCAGCGTAGCGAAGTCCACGAGGTTGAGGAACATTTCCGTCCGGGGCAAAAGGGGAGTTCGGCGATGCCGCACAAGCGGAACCCAATTGGCTCCGAGAACGTCTCTGGATTGGCGCGGATTATTCGCGGGTATGCGACGCCGGCGTTAGAAGACGTGAACCTGTGGCATGAACGCGATATTAGCCACAGTTCGGCCGAACGCATCATGCTACCAGACGCAACGGGGTTATTGGACTACATCTTGCACCGGTTCACGAGCATTATCGACCAGTTGGACGTGTTCCCGGAACGGATGTTGCAAAACATGAACGCCACCCACGGTTTGATTTACAGCCAGCGGTTATTGTTGGCGTTGATTGAGGTCGGTGGCCTGAGTCGTGAAGCTGCTTACGACCGCGTACAGCCGTTGACGGCACAAGCGTGGGACAACGGCCAGGATTTCCGCAGTTTGGTGGAGGCGGACCCGGTGATTAGTGAGACGCTGACGGCGGAGCAAATTGCTGACGCCTTTGATTACCACTACCACCTGAAGCACGTGGATGATATCTTCGCGCGGCTCGGGTTAGAGTAACTGAATACTGATTGTGGCGGCACGCGTGGTCCCGGTGGGGATTACGCGCGCCGTTTTTTGCGTTGGGGCACGGATTTCATTCAACGCTCCGTGGCCAACCAGTGCTGGAGCGAAACCTAAAGCCCTTTAGGTGTACTGGGTTAATGTGGAACGGGAATCAATCTAAGCTTGTGTGGTGGTTATGGCGGAGGCTGGTGGGGGGGACGCGGCCGCTGCGAGTCCGAAGTTCTGTAGGAGCGCAGCGACGTGCAGAATCAAGTTTTATAGACCGGCGGGTTTTGCCGGGCTAGAAAACTCGCGGTAGCTCGGTACTAGCGTGAGCGTGAGACTGGTAGCCCGGCCGCGTACACCACCCACCAGCCGGAGTCATAACCACCACGCTAGCTGGTCGACAATTCACCCGCCACCTTTTGTCGAGCCCGTTTTTTTGGTACCATTAAGTGTTGTTTACAGACGTAGAAAGAACACGGGGGCACTTCATCAATGGCAGCACAAACGATACTTAAAGGCATGAACGACAAGCAAAGTGAGGCCGTCCTAACCACCGAGGGCCCCGTGCTCATCATGGCGGGCGCTGGCTCCGGTAAGACGCGTGTCCTGACGCACCGTATTGCTTACCTGATTGAAGAACGAAACGTCAATCCATGGAACATACTAGCAATTACTTTTACTAACAAAGCAGCGCGGGAAATGCGCGAACGTGTCGGTGGCCTACTCGATCCGGAGCTGGCCCGCGACGTGTGGGTCTCGACCTTCCATGCCCTGTGCGTGCGTATTCTGCGGCGTGATATCGAAAAGTTGGGTTACAACCGCGCGTTCACCATCGCGGATTCGTCCGAGCAGCTAACGTTGATTAAGCACGTAATGCGCGACCAGAATATCGACACGAAGCAGTTTGACCCCAAGGCCGTGCTGGGGGCCATTAGTTCGGCTAAGAACGACCTGCTGACACCGAAGGATTACGCTGAGCAGGCCGCTAACCCCTTTGAGAAGATTACCGCGGACGTGTACAAGGAGTATCAGCACCGATTGCGTGGTGACTCCGCACTCGACTTTGATGACCTCATTATGCAGACCATCCTCCTGTTCCGGCAGGACGCCGACACGCTGGCCTACTACCAGCGCAAGTTCCATTACGTCCACGTTGATGAATACCAGGATACCAACGAGGCGCAGTACCAGCTAGTTCGCCTGCTGGCAGACGGTTATCACAACCTGTGTGTGGTGGGGGATGCTGACCAAAGTATTTATGGCTGGCGTGGTGCCAACATGCAGAATATCCTGGACTTCCAGAAGGACTATCCGCAGGCGCAGGTGATCCTGCTGGAGCAGAACTACCGAAGTACCCAAAACATCCTGGACGCCGCCAACTCGGTGATTAAGAATAACGTGAAGCGGCAAGTGAAGCATTTATGGACCGAAAACGGTACCGGCGACAAAATTACGTATTATCGGGCTCAAAGCGAGCGTGATGAGGCGTACTTTATCATCCGGCAGATTGAGAAGTTGGTACGGTCAGACCACTATAAGTATGGCGACTTTGCCATTTTGTACCGTACCAACGCGCAGTCCCGTTCCGTCGAAGAGGCGTTCCTCAAGAGTTCGATTCCGTACAAGATTGTTGGGGGTCACAAGTTCTACGACCGGAAGGAAATTCGCGATGCCCTCGGGTACTTTAGCCTGGTGGTTAACGGGGCGGATAACCTGAGCTTTGAACGGGTGGTGAACTCGCCCAAGCGGGGGATTGGTCCCGGTAGTATTGCCAAGCTGACGGCATTTGCTGACGAGCACGGCTGGTCGCTACTCGACGCCGCGGAGAACGTGGAGTTGTCGCCGTTACCGGCCCGCCCGCGCAAGCAGTTTGCGGAGTTTGCCCAGATGGTGACGGAGTTGCGCAAGAAGCGGTTGGACGGCACCATTAGCGACCTCATGGAGGCTGTACTGGAGGACTCCGGTTACCTAGATGCGCTGCGCAATGAGCATACGATTGAGGCGGACGCGCGGATTGATAACTTGCAGGAACTCCTGACGGTGACGCAAAACTTTGATGCCCATTACGAACCGGAGGACGAGGAGAGCGACATCTTCGTCGACTTCCTGGCCGAGTTGGCCCTAGTGTCCGATCAGGACGACGTTGAGGAGGAGGCGCAGGAAGTCACTTTGATGACGCTCCACGCAGCCAAAGGTTTGGAATTCCCGGTTGTCTTCCTGATTGGGATGGAAGAGGGACTATTCCCGTTGTCCCGTGCGGCGGCCGACGAGAGCGAGCTCGAGGAAGAACGGCGGTTAGCCTACGTGGGAATCACGCGGGCAAAGCGGAAGTTATTCCTGACGAACGCGTACTCGCGGATGTTCCACGGCCAGCACCAGAACAACCCGGCGAGCCGGTTCATTGATGAAATTGATGATAGTTTGTTGGACGTGGCGAATGCGGCGGCGCCGACAAGTGATATTCCGTTCATCAACAGGCGGGATTACGGCCGTACGGGTGGTACTGGCAGTACGGGTGCCGCGGCCAAGTGGGGCAAGGAACGTGATGCCCGGGCACAGAGTACGGCGTACGGACAGCATAGTGATCACGCAAAGGTGGTCGCGGGGGCGCCAACGACGGGTGCAGGCGCTGTTAGTTGGGCAGCAGGCGATAAGGTGACTCACCGCAAGTGGGGTGAGGGCACCGTGGTGAAGGTTGAGGGGACTGGTGAGGACCAGGAACTGGATATTGCCTTCCCAGAGCAAGGAATTAAGCGGTTGTTGGCGGCGTTTGCTCCGATTAAGAAAGAGTAGAGAGCGCAGCAGGCCGTTTATGCGGCGTCTTCTGGCCTGCGGAGCTCGTTTCCATACCTCACACTAACGCGTAAACAGCGCAGCATTTAACCACCAATTAATGAGCCCGCACTTGGCCTTTTGGTGAGAGCGGGTTACGCGCAGTTTTCTGCCTTGCGGAGCTCGTTTTAGAGAGTGCAGCCCCGCGGTTAGAAACCAGAGTATAAGTAGTTACGAGCGAGAATCCCGCACTTAGATTCTTGATCGTAACTGCTTATACGTCGGTTTCTGCGGGGTGGAGCTCGTTTCCATACCTCGCACTAACGCGTAAACAGGGCAGCATTTACCCACCAATTAATGAATGCCGGCACTTGACCTTTTACTGAGAGCGGCTCACACACAATCAGCCTCTACTTCAGTAATTCCTCACATCAAATTAAACCAGAGAGTTCTACAGCAACTACACCTTGCATCACAACCCTAACCCGGTGGCCCATCCCGGCCACCATTACATACACAAAAAGGAGGCCCCCAACATGGCTACAGAACCAGATATTGCAACGTTAACGTTGGCCGATGCGACCAATGAGGCGGCGGCGTTACGCGACCAGTTGAACCAGTGGCGGCGTGAGTACTACACGGAAGATGCACCCAGTGTGACCGATGCAGAATACGACCAGCGTTATCAGCGTCTGTTAGCAATCGAGGGGCGCTTTCCTGAACTCGTGGTCCCCGACTCCCCAACCCAACAAGTCGGGGATGTGGTCTCACCGGACTTTACCAAAGTTCCGCACGCGGTACCGATGCTGTCCATGGGCGACGTCTTTTCGCTGGAAGAACTTGGTGAGTTTGACGCCCGGCTCCGTAAGACTACTGACCAGGACTTTGATTACAACGTTGAACTGAAGATCGACGGCCTGTCGCTGTCCCTGGTTTACACAGATGGTGAGCTGACTCAGGCCTCCACCCGGGGCAACGGGCAGGTGGGTGAAGACGTGACGGTTAACGCCCGCCAAATTGCCGATATCCCGCAAAAGCTGAGCCGACCGTTGACGCTGGAAGTTCGGGGCGAGTGTTATATGCCCAAAGCAGCGTTTGCCGAGCTGAACGCTGAGCGTGAAGCGCAGGGGCTGGACAACTTTGCCAACCCCCGTAACGCGGCCGCTGGTTCACTGCGTCAGTTGGATCCCCAAGTCACGAAACGCCGGCAATTGGCGACCTTCATCTACACGTTGATGGATGTCGACCAATTTGGTGTCACCCGGCAGGACGAGGCCATTGCGTTCATGGCTGACCTCGGCTTCGCCACGAACCCGAGTTCCGAAGTGCACCACGACGTTACCACCCTGGCCGACTACATTGAACGGTATACGGCTCAACGTGACGGTCTCAGCTACGGCATCGACGGGATCGTGCTCAAAGTGAACGACCTGGCCCTCCAGCAAGCCATGGGCAACACGGTGAAGGTGCCCCGTTGGGAGATTGCCTACAAGTTTCCGCCCGAGGAGGCGGCAACCGTGGTTCGAGACATCGAGTGGACGGTTGGGCGCACCGGGGTGGTTACACCAACAGCCGTTATGGATACGGTGACCCTGGCCGGCACGCAGGTTAGCCGCGCGACTTTGCATAACCCCGACTTCATCGCGGCCAAAGACATTCGGGTGGGCGACACAGTGTACCTGCACAAAGCTGGGGACATCATCCCCGAAGTTTCGCGGGTTGACCTACAACGGCGCCCGGCCGATAGCGCACCGTACGCGGTGCCGACGCGTTGTCCATCCTGTGGCGCGGAGCTGGTCCACATTGAAGACGAGGTCGCATTACGCTGTATCAATCCGGCTTGCCCGGCACAGATGCAGGCGCGGCTGACTCACTTTGCCAGTCGTGGCGCCATGAATATTGATGGCTTGGGCCCCAAGATCATCGCACAATTACTCGACCGCGGTTTGGTCCACGACGTCGCGGATTTGTACACGTTGACGGCCGACAGTTTGGGCCAGTTGGATAAGTTTAAAGAAAAATCAATTGCGAACCTCTTGCAGGCCATCGACAATAGCCGTCATAATTCAGTTGAACGTTTACTCACCGGCCTAGGGATTCGCCACGTGGGGGGCAAAGCTGCGGCGCTGATTGCGGAGGCGTTTGGCGATGTCGATACCATGATGGCAGCCGACGCGGATGCCATTGCCGCCGTTCCTGGTGTAGGTCCAATTATTGCGGACGCAGTGGTGCAGTATTGTGCCCAGCCAGAGTCCGCGGCTTTGTTCACCAAACTGGCGGACGCGGGCGTGAACCTGCGTTACACTACCTCAGTACCGACCCCGGCTGCGGACAGCTTTGTGAGCGGCCAGACGGTCGTGATCACCGGTAAGTTTGAGGCGTTTTCGCGGCCTGAGTTGACCAAGCGGCTCAAGGCGTTGGGCGCCAAAGTGACGGGTTCGGTTTCTGGCAAGACGGACCTGCTGGTTGCGGGTGCGGATGCCGGTAGTAAGCTGACTAAGGCCCAAAACCTGGGTGTCCGGGTGATGGACGAAAATGAATTGATGCAGTCATTAGATGAGAATTGAGGCAATTATGAAAAAGCTTGTAACTGTTGTGGGTGCCTGTGCCGCCGCTTTGCTGTTGGCAGCGTGTGGCAACCTCAGCTTTGATACGAATAGTAGTGGCTCGACCAGTTCAACCAAGACTTCCAGTTACACGACGACGGGGACGGCTAGCGACGACACGTACCAAAGTGTCATCGAGGGCGGTAAGTACAAGGTTTCCAAGTCGCGCGGACTGCAGCTGACGGAGAACACCCAGAACGACAACACCTACAACGTGCGGAGTATGGAAAATGGCTTGGTGGATTTGTCCAAGAAGCAGTTTTCCACGACGAAGTATCTGTTTGAGGAGGGTCAGTTACTGAGTACGAGCACGCTGGAAAATTGGCTGGGGCGTTACAGCAGCAGTAATAAGCTAGGGTTAAACCCAGAGGACAACGGCAAGACGGGTGAGAATGACCGGAACCCGATGTACCTACAGACCGTTTTGGAACAGGATTACATGTTGCAAAGTGGTAGTAAGCTCAAGCTGGGGGGTGTATCCGTTGCGTTGGGGATGAACTCCGTTGATTACTACACCAAGGAGAGTTACGGTGCCCAGTATTCGACAACGATTCCCACGGCTACTTTGACGGCTAAGGGCAAAGAGATGGCTTCCAAGGTTGTCGCCCGGTTACGGCAGAAGAGCAGTGTGGGCAACAGTACGCCGATTTTAATTGCTATCTATAAGGGCAACACGCAGGATGCGCTGGTTGGCGGCACGTTCGTCACGTACGCGGTCAGCAAGTCCGGTAACTCGATTGCCAGCTGGAACGATGTGAACGAAAAGAACGAGACGTTGCCGGTGGTGAACAACAAGACGCCGATTAATTCAACGGTATCGAATGATTTCAACACCTTTGAGAGCAAGGTTAAGTCGTTCTTCCCGAAGCTGGCCGGGGTTACGGCCCAGGCGCACTACGAGAAGGGGCAACTGCAGGGCCTCAATATTGACGTGACGACCCAGTTCTACGGGCAGACGGAAATCAATAGCTTCACGCAGTACGTGGTCACGGCCGCAAGCAAGTACCTGCCGTCCGACGCGGAGATCCAGATTAACATCAAGTCGGTACAACAGATGGAAGCATTTGCGGAACGGAAATCGGGCTCCAAGTCGTTCTACACGCACGTGTTTAGTAGTTATTAATGGGGATACCTTAAAGTACGGTTTTTCTCTAAATATTTAGGTTGGCGTGGTGGAGGCACACCCATCACGTCAACCGGCCGCCGAGGCACATTCAAACGGGTATAACCGTGGTGCCTGTGGTAGAATTAGCTAGTTAGTAATATGGATGAATAAATGGGAAGTAGGTAATAGGTGCATGATTACAAAGGAATCTGTAGCCCACGTAGCCGGATTAGCCAAGTTGCAGTTCACTGATGAGGAACTGCAACACTTTACCGGTCAACTGGACGAAATTCTGAACATGGTTGACCAGCTCAGCGAAGTTGACACTGAAGACGTGCCGGTCACCACCCAAAACGTGGTGCTCGAAAACGTTTTGCGTGCGGATGAAGCGACAATGGTGACGCCGCGAGCAGAATTGATGCGTAACGTACCAACCGAAAAGGACGGCCTCATTCAGGTGCCGGCCATCATTGACAAGGAGGAGGACTAGCGCGTGGATTACTATAAGACCGATATTGAGCAGTTACACTCCGACTTGGTGGCTGGTAAAACGACCAGTGCTGACCTGACCGATGCCACGTTCAAAGCCATTGCGGCCAAGGACGACGACGTCCAGGCCTTTTTGGCGTTGAATGAAGAAACGGCCACTAAGGATGCCCAAGACCAGGACGCCCAGGGCATTGCCGCTGACGCGACTTTGGCCGGGATCCCGGTTGCCATCAAGGACAACATTGTCACGAAGGACCTGACGACAACGGCTGCTTCCAAGATGCTGGCCAACTTTGTACCCATTTACGATGCAACGGTAATTGAACGGCTGCGTCAGGCGGGGATGATTGTTGTTGGTAAGACCAACATGGATGAATTTGCCATGGGTTCTTCAACGGAAAATTCCGCCTTCAAAACCACTAAGAACGCGTGGGACCACACCAAGGTACCAGGTGGTTCTTCCGGTGGCTCCGCTGCGGCTGTCGCTTCCGGCGAAGTTTTGGTCGCTTTGGGTTCCGATACTGGTGGCTCAATTCGCCAGCCAGCCGCGTTCAACGGTATTGTTGGTTTTAAGCCAACGTACGGTCGCGTGTCGCGCTGGGGCCTGATCGCCTTTGGCTCCAGCCTGGATGCCATTGGGACGTTGACGCGTTCCGTGCGTGATTCCGCGCACGTGATGAACGCCATCGTTGGCGCGGACGAACGCGATACGACGACCGTTCCCCGTGCGCAGGAAGACCTGGGTGCGAAGATTGGTCAGTCCATTAAGGGCATGAAGATTGCTTTGCCGAAGGAGTACCTGGGTGAAGGGGTCGATGCCGGCGTGCGCGAGCGCATCGAAGCTGCTGCTGAACAGTTTCGGGCAATGGGTGCAACTGTTGAGACGGTCAGCCTGCCACATACACAGTACGCGGTGCCGACTTACTACATCATCGCTAGTTCAGAAGCTAGCTCGAACTTGCAGCGTTTTGACGGGATCCGTTACGGTTTCCGGGCCAAAGACGTGCAGTCACTCGAGTCGGTTTACGTGCGTTCCCGCTCCGAAGGCTTTGGCGACGAGGTCAAGCGGCGGATTATGCTCGGGACCTTCAGTCTGAGTGCTGGGTTCTACGATGCGTACTTTAAGAAGGCCGCACAGGTGCGGACCCTAATTAGCCGCGACTTTGAGGATGTCTTCAAGGATTACGACCTGGTGATGGGCCCAACCACACCGACGCCAGCTTTTGAAGTTGGCTCGAAGGTGACGGACCCGCTGACGATGTACATGAACGACATCTTGACGATTCCCGTCAACTTGGCTGGCCTACCAGCTGCGTCGATTAACGGTGGTTTTGTCGACGGTATGCCAATTGGCCTGCAACTGATTGGTAAGGCCTTTGATGAGGCCACGATTTACCAGGCAGCGGCTGCGTTTGAGGATGCTAACGACTACAAGGACCAGACTCCAGGGGGGCAGAACTAATGAACTTTGAAACCACCATTGGGCTCGAGGTCCACATTGAGTTGAAGACCAAGAGTAAGATGTACTCACCGTCACCGGTAACGTACGGTGCGGACCCTAACACCGCTACAAATGTCATTGACTGGGGGTACCCAGGGGTACTACCGTCCGCAAACCGCGGGGCGTACTCACTAGGAATCATGGTTGCGTTGGCCCTGCACGCCGACGTTACCCGCTTTACCCACTTTGACCGGAAGAACTATTTCTACGCCGATAACCCCAAAGCCTACCAAATCACCCAGTCCGAAACCCCGTTAGCCACCAATGGTTACGTGGAGATTGAGGTGGATGGCAAGACTAAGAAGATTGGGATTGAGGAGCTGCACGTCGAAGAGGATGCGGGTAAGAACACGCATGCTGACGACGGTTATTCCTACGTTGACTTGAACCGGCAGGGGACACCTTTGATTGAAATCGTGTCGAAACCGGACATCGAATCACCCGAAGAGGCGTACCAGTACCTTGAAACACTCCGTCAAATCGTGCAGTTTACCGGGGCTTCCGACGTGAAGATGGAGGAAGGTTCCATGCGTGCCGACTCTAACTTGTCGGTCCGGCCGATTGGGCAAAAGGAGTACGGTACCAAGACCGAAATCAAGAACGTGAACAGTTTTAACTACGTTCGGAGCGCGCTGGCCTTTGAACAGAAGCGTCAGATTGGCTTGCTGATGGCGGGCCAGACGATTCGTCCGGAGACTCGGCGTTGGGATGAACCTAGCAAGTCAACCATCCTGATGCGGGTTAAGGAAGGTGCGGATGATTACCGTTACTTCCCTGAACCTGATCTGCCGCCAGTCGTGGTATCACAAGACTGGGTGGATGAGGTTGCCGCTAAATTACCAGAGGCACCCAAAGTCCGCCGGCAGCGGTACGTTCAAGAGTTGGGACTGCCCGAATACGATGCTGGTGTGCTGACTAACACCAAGGAAATGTCAGATTTCTTTGACCAGGTCGTGGCACTTGGTGCGGACGCTAAGCAAGCGTCCAACTACCTGATGGGTGACGTATCCGCCTACCTAAACGATCAGCAGGTGGAATTGCCCGACATTGCGTTGACGCCAGAGCACCTCGCAGCGATGATCAAGCTGATTACCGACGGGACAATCTCTAGCAAGATTGCCAAGAAGGTGATTGCGGAAATCATCAAGAACGATACCGACCCAGAGGCATGGGTGAAGGCTAAAGGCATGGTGCAGGAATCCGATCCTGCCGTGCTGACACCGATTATCACGGACATCCTGGATGCCAATGAACAGAGTATCGAGGACTTCAAGAACGGTAAGGACCGTGCCATTGGGTTCTTGGTGGGTCAGATCATGAAGCAGACTCGTGGTAAGGCCAACCCTAAGGTCGTTAACCAGATTTTGATGAGTGAGATTAAGAAGCGCTAGCCGACGTGGATTACGATTGGAACCGCGTTGGTACCCGCAGTAATTGTTGAGGAGGAGTCACATGCAGCCGCGTGCACGATTAATTTATAACCCGACCAGTGGTAACGAAGGTATGGGTAAATACGTTGCCGACATTTTGGACGTGATGGAGAGTGCCGGCTACGAGGCTTCGGCTTACCGGACGACACCCGCACCACTGTCGGCACGGGATGAAGCCGCCCGCGTGAGCAAGGCTGGCTTTGACCTAGTGGTTGCCGCCGGTGGGGATGGCACCATCAACGAAGTGGTGAACGGGATTGCCCCGTGCAAGCACCGTCCCCGGATGGGTATCATTCCCGCCGGCACCACTAACGATTACGCGCGGGCGCTTCACATCCCGCGGGAAGATCCGGTTGCCGCCGCCAAGGTGATTGCACGCGGTCAGACGCTACGCATGGACATCGGGAAGGCCAACGATAAGTACTTTATGAATATCGCTGGTGGTGGTTCATTGACCGAGTTAACCTACGGGGTGCCCAGCGAGTTCAAGTCCATCTTTGGCTACCTCGCGTACCTAATCAAAGGTGCCGAAATGTTACCCGCCATGAAAAACGTGCCGATGCACATCAAGTTTGACGATGGTGAGTATGATGGGCAGGCGTCCATGTTTTTGATTGGCTTGACCAACTCAATTGGTGGTTTCGAGCAGATTGTGCCTGACGCTGAATTGGGTGACGGTAAGTTCACCATGATTGTGGTTAAAACCGCGAACTTGGGTGAAATTCTGAAGCTAATTGCCATGGTCTTCAACGGTGGTAAGCACGTGGACGATGACAATATCATCTACGCAAAGACGGCCAAAATTGAGGCCACCCGCACTGATGGGGAGCCGTTGAAAATCAACCTGGACGGTGAGTATGGCGGTGATACGCCGATGACGTTCTTGAACTTGAGCCGCCATATCGAGATGTTCGCCAACGTGGATGATATTCCCGACGCCAACATTGCCCCGCAAAATCAGCTCTCACAAGAGGAGCTGATGAACGAGGTGGAACGCATCTCGGAACAGGATCTCAACGGTGACGGTACGATTGGCGGATCGGACGACGAGTTCAAGTAGGCTAGTTGTTTGTGGCCGCATTATGGCGGTGACGGTGGCAGTACGTTAACCGCGTTGTTGCCACCGGTAATTTAGTCAGTTAGTATTATCAATAGTTGATAAAGGAGTCGGGGCGATATTTCCGGCTCCTTTAGTCAGTATGTAAGCAATTGGTGTTAGTGCCCGTAGAAAGAGGTATTTCAATAATGCAAACACCCGTAAAGAAGAACCAGGAAGTTAAGGTGACCGTCAGTGACCTATCGTACGAGGGGATGGGGGTCGCCAAAGTTGACGGTTACCCGCTGTTCGTGGATAACGCGTTGCCGGGCGAGGAAGTATTAATCCACGTCACTAAGGCAAACAAAAACTATGGCTTTGCCTTCGTGAAGCAGTTTTACAAGGAATCACCCGACCGTGTGGCAGTGTCTAACCGCGTGTACGCGCAGACTGGCATTGCCCCACTGCAGCACCTGGCCTATCCTGCACAGTTGAAGTTCAAGCAAAATCAGATTGAGCAACTATTTAAGAAGTCGCATCTGGACATCCACGTAGCCCCGACTTTGGCAGCACCCATGCAGACCGGTTACCGCAACAAGGCGCAGATTCCGGTCCGCGAGGTTAACGGACAACTGGAGACCGGCTTCTACCGGCGGCGCAGTCACACTTTGATTCCCATCGAGGATTACTACATCCAAGATCCGGCCATTGACCAAACCGTTCTGGTTGTGCGTGACCTATTACGTCAGTACAACGTGCCGGCGTACGACGAGGCCCACAACACGGGTGTGATTCGGCACGTGATGGTGCGGCGCGGGTATTACACCCACCAGACGATGGTGGTACTAATTACCCGGACGCGCGACCTACCTCACGCTGATGAAATTGTGGCGGGCATTACTGCCGCCATTCCTGAGGTGTCGAGTATCGTGTTGAACATGAACCCGGATGCCACGAACGTTATCTTGGGTCGGCGTTCCCGGACCCTGTACGGCCACGATTACTTGGAAGACCAACTGCTGGGCAGTACGTTCCGTATTTCGGCGACCAGTTTTTACCAGGTCAATCCGCGACAAACCGAGAACCTTTACAAGCTGGCCGTGGACGCTGCTGGCTTAACGGGCAAAGAAGTTGTCATTGATGCGTACTCTGGTATCGGGACGATTAGCCTAACGATGGCCCGTCACGCGCAGCACGTCTATGGTGTTGAGGTGGTCCCGGCTGCAGTTGCTGATGCGCGGGTGAACGCAGAAATTAACGGTATCGACAACGTCACCTTTGAACTAGGCAAAGCCGAAGACGTAATGCAGACGTGGCGTGAGAACGGTTTGGCCGCCGACGTGTTGATGGTTGACCCACCGCGCAAAGGTTTGGCGGGTGATTTTATTGATGCCGTGGGTGTAATGCTGCCCAAGAAGGTGGTCTACGTTTCGTGTAACCCGGCCACACTTGCCCGCGACATTGCTTTGCTGCAGGACTTTGGTTATCACGCCGAAGAAACCCAGCCGGTCGACATGTTCCCGCAAACCACCCACGTGGAAAGCGTGACGGTGTTGACGCGGGGGTAGATTCGTTGGTGGCAGGAGCGACGCTAAAACGGCGCTGTCTACTGTAAGCAACCTTGAATTATTAGGGGGCGGTTGTTGTGAAACGACTAGTGTGGATTATGCGCGGACTGGATGCCGTATTGGTGATAGTCGGTCTGGTGCTACTGGTGGTTAGCCACGGGCGGGTCGTGACGCACTGGAACGGTAATGGGGTAGTGGATGCCACGGGACCGCGGTACATGGTCTTTACCATTCCGGTAGTTTTGGTTGTATATGGCGAAGTCAGCCTGTGGCTCGCACGTCGTCGCCGCCGTGTTGACGGGCTTGAGGGCATTAACGTGATGTTGGCTAACGAATGGCGCTATGTTGGTGGTGCTGTTGTGCTGACCGTGGTTGGTTTGATTACCATGCCACTACAGGTTGGGCTCCACCTGTTTTAACGGTGTAATTAAAAAGTTCATTGCTTCTATCCGTTGCGTATGGCGGTCAGAAGTAATGAACTTTTTGTTTGGTAATGATGCTGTGACGACGTTAAGCTGCGGCTTTGCCTAAGCGGTTGGTGAGAAACAGTGACGGTAGCATGAGCACTGCCGTGAAGATGACGGCCCATAGGAACCCCTGCTGGTAGCTCACCGCGATGTGGCTTAATGTGCGGCTGTGTTGGTTCTGAAAGTTGACCACGACCGTGGCGAGGACGGCGGAACCAAAGGCGCCACCAACATTTTGCATTATCCGGGTAGCAATGGATACCTGCCCGGAAAGCTTTGGATCCGCCCCTACAAAGGCGTCGGTCATTAGGGGACTGAGAATTGCGCCGGCACCAATACCCCGGACGAAGAGGACGATGGTTAATAGCCAATAAGCGGTGTGTTGGTCAAAGTAGATAAAGGGCACAGACCCGACCATAGTGATGGCTAGGCCACCAACTGCTACCCACCGTGCACCAATACGGTCGATCAATTGGCCAACCACTGGACGGGCGAGGAGCATACCGATCCCTTGTGGCAGTAATGATAGACCGGCGATGGCGACTGATTCTCCCCGTAAGTTTTGGAAGAATAGTGGCAATAAGAGCATCGGGCCGTTGGTAACGATACCTGCAATGAATAATCCCAGCATTGAAGCTGAGAAGTTGATGTGGTGAAAAAGTGATAGTGGAACCACTGCACTAGTTGGTCGTAACCACGCGTAAATAACGTACGCGGCCGCGAGTGCGATCCCAATTAACACGTAGGTAAGGGTTGTGCTATTGGTCAGGTTAGCTTTTTGACTTGCCTGGACAATACCGTAGATAATGCTGGCGGACATCAACGACAGTAGCGTAACACCGATCCAATCAAACCGGGAGTGTGGGTTTTTGGGTGTCATCTGGGGAAGACGGAACCAGATAAGGGTGACCGCAATTATTACTACGGGGATGTTAACAAAGAAGATCCAGCGCCAGTTAAGGTACTGGACAATCAGACCACCAACCACCGGACCAACGATTGGGCCGAGCATAATCGGTAACCCCACAATGGCCATAAGCCGCCCCATAGCTCCTGATCCCGCGACGTCAACTAGTAGTGTAGTTAGAAGTGGGGTGATGAGTCCGGCACCAAAGCCCTGAAATAAGCGGAATGTAATTAAACTGGTGATGTTCCAGGACAGCGCCGCACCCAGTGACATCACACCAAAGATAATTTCAGCAATCAAGAATACGGTTTTGCCACCAAACCGGTCGTTCAGCCAACCAGTGAAGGGGACCGCCACCACCATGGCGAGCATGTAACCCGTTACGACCCACTGAACGGTGTCGAGACCGGTGTTGAAGCTACGAGCCAGGTGATCAAGTGCAATGTTGACCATGGTTGAATCTAATAAGGGAGCGATGGCCCCCAGTACAATAATCCATGCTTGATTCACTACTGATCGTGGCAGTGCGTTTGTTTTGGTAGTTCTTGCAGTCATATGTTAATGGCCTCCTCAAATAAGGTACTTTAGTTTCTAAAATTGGGTACTCGAGTACCTTAAACCTACGTTAAAAGAAAGTCAACCGTAATTGAGGTCGGGATTACTTTGTTGGTATTGGTGAGCAGTCTGCCAGTTACATGGCGAACGGTGAAACTAACGCTAGGAGTGGAAACGTATGGTAAAATTATCTGGAATCATTACGGGGGGCGGTTGAATGACTGAACAAACTGATCAAAATCACGGTCAAGCCAAGCGCACGCGCCGACGTGGAGCGGCGCTGGAAGCAGACATATTAGCTAGTACACTCACATTGCTGGAAACTACACGGTATGAAGATTTGACCATGGAACTGATTGCACGTCACGCTCACACCAACAAGAGCGTGTTGTACCGTCGCTGGCCCTCCAAAACAGATGTTGTTTTGGCGGCCATTCGGTCAAGAATTCCAGTTCAGCAATTTAAGGAGCCGGATACTGGTACCGTCCACTCTGATTTATTGGCGATGTACGATGAAATTTTCACCGTCATGGAACAAATGCACTACGGCAACATTATGGGGCTGTTACGTGAACGGCTACACGGTATCAGCATTGGGGATTTTTTTGATCGGTTTGCCGGGCGGAATTATCTCACCCAAATTGTGCGCCGGATCTTTGGCCGTGCTGCCGAGCGGGGCCACGTCAACCTTGATGATGTGGATGACTTGATGTATGAATTACCAGTATTAACGGCTGGGTCGATTTTCTACGGCCATCGGGACGCCCCGAGTCGTGCGCAGTTGCATGGGTTGGTAGAGCGGATATTGATGCCCGTGTACGCGCGGATACTCGATACGCAAGAATTGTAATTAATGCTGAGATCGTAACGGAAGGATAACTTTGATGAACTCGACTTTGATTTTTGGCACCGCGCTCGTAGACGCACTGATGGACATCCCCGGAGTGCCGGTTAGCGGGGGCAACGTGCTGGGCGACTTTACTGAGTACCAAGTGGGAGGCTGTGCCATTAATGCGTTTTGTGCACTACGCTATGCGGGTGCCCAGGCCGACTTGTTTGTACCGGTTGGTCACGGTCCTAACGCAGACCATATTAGTGACCACATTCGGAAAATTGGTGAAACGCCGCACGTTATCCCGGGTACGGCGGATAACGGCTGGACCGTGGCCATGATCGAACCGGATGGGGAGCGTACCTTCATCGTGTTGCCCGGGATGGAGCAACTGATGCGTGCTGATTGGCTGAAGCAACTGGACATGACGCAGTATGACTATTTGTACCTGAGTGGCTTTCAACTGACGAACCCACAGGTGGCCCAGGACGTCGCGGCTTTCTATAGCCACCGCCGTCCGGACTCAACCGTCTTATTTGATGTGGCCGCGCGTATTCAAAGCGTGGACCACGCGTTACTCATGGATTTATTACGCTCGGGCGTGATGGTGCACTGCAACGAGGTTGAGTTGCCGCAGGTGGGCGAAGGGGACACCTTTGATGAACGGGTGGCCTATCTGCATAACCTCACACATCAGCCGGTCATCGTAACCCTGGGGGCTCAGGGTACGTATTATTACGTTAGTGAGACTGACAAAGGTGTCGTGCCGGGTGAACACGTCGATGTGGTCAACACGGTTGGTGCGGGCGATAGTCATTGTGGTGGGATGCTCGCAGGCTTGGCTCAGGGCCTATCGGTGCGCGACGCCGTGGGCCTGGGTAACCGGCTGGCGGCGAAGGTTTGCGGAATGCAGACGAACATGCTGCCGGTAGTGGGTTAGGTGCGGATCAAAAAATGCAAGAAAAACCGTTGCGCAATCGCCAAAGTTTTTGGCCGGCGCAACGGTTTTTGTATAGTCCTAATAATCACCCGCAGTCATGTGTCCTCGATCAATCGCGTCAGCGTCTAGGAACCAGTGACGATGCCAATCGCCGCTGAGGGCGGTGAAGGGTATTGGGGTCTCGCCCGCTGCAGTAACGGCCTGTAACAGATAGTTGCGCAATATCCACGGATCATTCAGTGATTGTTGCTGGAGGGTCATGAGCCTTTCTAGCTTGGTGGTAGTAATGTGTAGGTCAGCAGCAACCGCTGCCGGTGTTTTGCCCGTGAGTTCAAAGTTAGCGGCAAACTCGCGCTTCGTGTCCTCAACCTGTTGTTGTGTCAGTGACATAGGTGTACCCCCATCATTTGCTTAAAGTTGTAATTACAAGTGTTTCGCGAATAGTGTACCTTTTTGTACGTAGGTTGTCAAAGCAACAGTTGTTAATTAAACTGTTAGTGAGACAGCATGGAGGCGGGAAAATGCGAGTTAACGGTCGTGGCGGTCTGGTTGAGGCCGTCTTTGAATTTAACCAGGTGAATCAATTATATTTTGAACAGCAGGTGAAGGCCCTTGGAATCACCATGTATCAGGCCCGCATCCTGAACTACGTGGCTGCTCACCCTGGGACCATCCAGCGACCATTGACCACGGTGCTGGGTAAGCCCGCAGCGACGGTGACCAACATACTCAAGGTGATGGTCCGTAATCACTTACTTGAGCGACGGGTGCCCCAAGATAACGGGCGGCAAAAGCAACTTTTTCTGACGGCTCAGGGACGCTCGCAGTTCAGTGCAGTGGAGAACATCTTTGCGGAACGTGACCAGCAGGTAACCCAGTTGGTTGATCCGCAGTTACTGGACTCGCTACTCAGCACAGTCCGCAGGGTAACTGAACAAATATTGGCCAATCAGTGAAGCCTATTGGCGTGAACGCAAATCAAGGCAAAGTGTGCCTAGGTATATGGGGTGCGCGTGGAGGAAAGAATAATCATTATGACGTTAACAGAAGAGTACCAGCATGACGTGCGGGAATTACTCGCGCTCATGACACCCGCCAATCAGCCGGTGGTAATGAAGGCAATTGAGCTGGTCAGCAAGTATGCTGGCCACCGCACCTCGGCGCAACCAGTGGCGACCACGCCCAGTGTTGCGGCCGTGTCGTTGGCTGCTGCCAGCAGTGGCGCCGCAAATTACGATTACGCACCAGCCCCTGACGAACCGGTGCCCGCCGCACCTACGGATATCTTTCGGGTTGAGCGGCGCTTAATCGGCGCCGAGGTTGGCGACCAGTACGTTTCCGAAAAGCAGGTCCGTACGTTGGGACTGGATGACGGGGACACCGTGCAGTTAGACACTGACGACGCGGTGCCCGGCCAGGCACCCAACATCCGGCTTGTAGCCAAATCCAAATCAACGGCGACCCCGCAAATTAATGGCGTGCAGTTTGCAGTTTTGCAACGGGATAAGCGGTTGCCCGCAGACTATACTTTGAGTGCCACCAATAACTTCAATCAGCACCCATTATTAACAACGGACGACGATGTACCGTTCAAATTTCTAATTCGCCCCGCCGACGTGGAGCGGTTGGGCCTGCAAGCCGGCGACATTGTGGACCTCTCGTGGTATAGCGCCGAGGGCCCGCAACGCGCAGTCGTGTCTTGGGTTCACGGTGATGATGACGCTGACCTTGCGGCGATGGCGCAGAAGCGGGGGACCAAGAAGACGGTCAAAGGGGACCTGGACGCCACGCCCAAAGGTTACACGGTGAAAATACCGTTTGATTTGGACGGCCGCCGGGTATTGTTTGTCGGAAACGCCGCCAACAGCAACGATATGGCTTTGGTTGTAGCTGCGCATAACGGTGGTCAGGTAACCGCCACCGACGCCACGAAGGGAAGCCAGCTTAAAACCAAGGTGGGGCACGCGGATTTGATGGTACTGATTACGGATGAGGTGCACCACGTGACGACCAACACGAGCGTCAAAATTGCGAAGAGCCAGAAGGTACCGTATGCCGTTTCCAGCAGCGACGCGCCGTTCAGCATTGAGCGTGCGTTGTACCGCGCGGTGACTGGGATGCCCGCATACGAGCCAACGGCGGGAACGTTCGACTACCCAACCGTTTAAAGCAAGGGGGATACTGTCATGGACACACCAAGTGAACTGGTTGCTACTGCAGTTGGTAGACACGCTCCAATTTTGCCGCAGGTCGAACAACTATACGTGGACGCATTTCCAGCGGCGGAGCGGGTGCCATTCAAGCGGTTAGTGCAAAGCCCGCTTAATGGCTACACGGATAAGCTATGGGTGTTTACGCGCAACGACGAGTTCTGTGGTTTTATGACTACCATCACTCGTGCTGATCTGACCCTGGTAGGCTACTTTGCCATGATGCCGGCACTGCGCGGGCAAGGTAATGGTAGTGCCGCTTTGCAGCTGATGCGGGGGATGATGCCGCAACAGCGGATTGCTTTAGAGATTGAGGTGCTGGACCCACAGGCGGCTAATTACTCAGAGCGCGTACGCCGCCGGGATTTTTACATTCGTAATGGGTACCGAATGACGTCCATTCAATACTGGACGTACGGGGTGCCGTTTGTGGTGATGGTTAACGGCGCTGATATTAGTGCGGAGGAATACCATCAATTCTATGATCCGCTGGTAAAATCGTAATTCGGAGGAACGTTATGCGGAATAAACAGCCAATTTACGCAGACACCTTTGCCAAACACCGACGTTGGGGCATTACCGGCCTGGCGGTGGCGGTCGTATTGATTATTGTTGCGACGGTGGCTTACTTTGCGCTACGTAATCCGCGCCCAAGCGTGCATCGATATCCGGTTTTGGGGGTGCAGTTGACCCAAAGCGACGGTACGCAAAATTTCACCTCTCTGCATACACAGGGGGTGACCTTTGCGTACCTCAAGGCGACGCAGGGCAGCAGTTACTTTGATGATAATTTCAACACGAACTATAGTGCGGGAATCGCGTCCAGTGTGGACGTTGGTGTGTACCACTACTTTAGTTTTGACAGTACGCCCACTGCGCAGGCGGACTCCTTTTTCAAGCACGTGGGGAGTAATACGGGGACGTTACCGATTGGTGTATACGTGACGGCGTACACGGAGTTGCCTAGTCGGGAGCGGTTGTCCCAGAACTTGCAGCAATTCGTTAATTTGTTGACGCAGCATTATACCGGGCGGCGAGTGGTGATCATGGGCAGTCCAACGGTGTTGAAGTTGGTACAAAGTGTGGCCAAAGGGGCACCACGGATGGTGATTAGCACGCAGCATGGGGATGTGGGCACGCACGCGTTTTGGGAATACACGACGGGCGCACCGTTGCCTGGTGGAACGGGGACTAGGTATACGGCCATTGTTTATAACGGAACGAGGGCGGGGTATAGGGAATTGTTGAGGTA